>DATMVH010000119.1:0-2859 GCA_035563395.1 Solirubrobacteraceae bacterium | reverse complement strand
GCGTCCGCCGCGGCAGGCGGCGTGCTCGCGGCCGTGACGCCCGCACTCGTCGCCTCCGGCGCGCTCGTCCGGCTCGCGGCCCCACGGTCGCCGCCGATGCGCTCCGGGCGCGTCGACGGCAGCGCGCCGAGGACGCTCTTGTCCGCCTTCCTCGGCTTCGCGGTCTTCTTCTTCGGCTTGTCGGGCTTCTCGGCCATCGGCTGCGAGTGTACGGTTCCGGGGAGGACGAGGAGCACACCTATCGAGGGAAAGCGCTCGCAAGAGAGCGTCATCCGCGCCGTCGCGTCCTACTCTGTCGTCGCCCGCCGGGCGATTGACGGCCAAAAACCGAACTCCTAGACTTCCGCACCAGCCTTGCGCGCGCGCTGGCTTCGCCATCGGTTCGAGCACGCAGGACGGGTGGGCCCCCAAACCGAACCACGAGATGCCGTCCGGCCTCGCGTCCGACGGCCTCGACGCCAGACAGGACATCGATGTCAGTAGTGGATCTGCAAGAACTCGAAGAGGTGAAGGGGCTGGTCCTCAAGGGCCAGCAGGTGGGCGTCCTCACCTTCGCCGAGATCGCCTTCGCGGTGCAGGAGATCGATCTCGACGAGACCGATGTGGAGGAGCTCCACGCCTTCCTCGAGCGGTCGGAGATCGAACTCGTCGAGGAGCTGGACCCTGCCCTGCAGGCGGCGCAGGAGGACCGCGCGCCGGACCGGCGCGGCCGGCGCAAGGCGAAGACGACGATCGACCTGAAGCCCGACATGACGACCGATTCCCTTCAGCTGTTCCTGAAGGACATCGGCAAGGTGCGGCTCCTCACCGCCCAGGAGGAGGTCGATCTCGCGCGCCGGATCGAGCGCGGCGACCTCGACGCGAAGCAGAAGATGGTCGAGTCGAACCTGCGGCTCGTCGTCTCGATCGCGAAGAACTACCGCAACCAGGGCCTGCCGTTCCTGGACCTGATCCAGGAGGGCACGCTCGGCCTCGTCCGCGCGGCGGAGAAGTTCGATTACCGCAAGGGCTTCAAGTTCTCGACCTACGCGACGTGGTGGATCCGGCAGGCCATCGCCCGCGCCCTGGCCGACAAGGCGCGCACGATCCGGATCCCGGTCCACGTCGTGGAGAAGCTCAACAAGATCGGCCGAGCCGAGCGCAAGCTGGTCACGGAGCTCGGCCGGGAGCCGACCCCCGAGGAGATCGCCGAGGTCACGGGGATCGATCCGGAGGAGGTCGACTCGATCAAGCGCTCCGCCCAGGCGCCGGTGTCGCTGGAGAAGCCGGTCGGCGACGAGGAGGAGTCCGAGTTCGGGCAGTTCATCGCCGACGAGCGCGCCGAGTCGCCGTACGAGCGCGCCGCGGAGATCCTCACGAAGGAGGCGCTGCGCGAGGCGCTCGAAAACCTCAGCTACCGCGAGCGGCGCGTGCTGGAGCTGCGCTACGGGCTCGGGGGCGAGCACCCGCGGACGCTGGACGAGGTCGGGCGCACGTTCAACGTGACGCGCGAGCGCATCCGCCAGATCGAGAACCAGTCGCTCAAGAAGCTGCAGAGCCTCGCCGAGGCGCAGAAGCTCAGAGACGTCGCCTGAGCGAGCCGCGGAAGCGACCTTGACGACGGGCCCGGCGACGGGCCCGTCGTCGTAGCGGGCGGCGCCCTGTCTCAAGCCCGGCGGCGCCGGCGCCGATGTACGTCGGGATGCCCTTCGATCTCGACCACGCCCTCCGGTACCTCATCGCGGCCGAGGGCTCAGACCTCCACCTCAAGGTTCCGTCCCACCCGCTCATCCGCCTGCACGGGCGGCTCGAGCCGATCGCCGGCACGGAGCGCCTCACGCCGCAGGACACCGAGCGCGCGCTGCTCGAGATGCTGCGCGACCCGAACAAGCTCGCCGAGTTCGAGGCCGAGCAGGAGGTCGACTTCTCGCACTCCCTCGAGGGCCTCGGCCGCTTCCGCGTCAACGCCTTCCGCCAGAAGGGCTTCGTCTCGCTCGTGCTGCGCGCCATCCCGGTCGACATCAAGTCGATCGACGAGCTCCAGCTGCCGCCGGTGATCCGCAGCCTCGCCGAGCAGGAGCGCGGCATCATCCTCCTCACCGGCACGACCGGGTCCGGCAAGTCGACCACGCTCGCGGCGATGATCGACCACATGAACCGGACGATGCAGAAGCACATCGTCACGATCGAGGACCCGATCGAGTTCCTCCATCCCGACCGCCGCTGCATCATCAACCAGCGCGAGGTCGGCCAGGACACCGCGTCGTTCAAGCGCGCGCTGCGGCGCGTCCTGCGCCAGGACCCCGACGTGATCCTCGTCGGCGAGATGCGCGACGAGGAAACCGTCCAGACCGCGCTGTCCGCCGCCGAGACCGGTCACCTCGTGCTCTCCACGCTGCACACGGTCGACGCGTCGGAGTCGATCAACCGCATCATCGACTTCTTCCCGCCGCACCAGCAGTCCCAGGCGCGGGCCATGATCGCCGGCACGCTGAAGGGGATCGTCTCCCAGCGGCTCGTGCCGACCGCCGACGGCAACGGCCGCGTCGCCACCGCGGAGATCCTCGTCATGACGGGCCGCGTGCACGACATGATCATGGATCCGAAGCTCACGGGGCAGCTCCCGGAGGCCATCGCCGAGGGCAGCTACTACGGGATGCAGACGTTCGACCAGCACCTCATGCAGCACCTGCAGGCGGGGCGGGTGACGATGGAGGACGCCATGCGCGTCGCCACGTCGCCGCACGACTTCAAGCTCATGGTCCACGCTGCGGGCCGGCCGAAGGGCGAGGGCCAGGCGCAGGCGCCGGGCGCGCCCCCGCCGGAAGCGCGCCGCGAGGAGCCGACGGCGCCGCTGCCGGGCGTCGCCGGCCTCCAGCC
>DATMVH010000118.1:0-2438 GCA_035563395.1 Solirubrobacteraceae bacterium | reverse complement strand
CGCGGGTACCTGCGCGGCATCCGCGAGGTCCTGCGGCGGCTCGGCGTCGCGGCGCCGTGGGTGCTCTGGGGCCACTCCCATCGCGCCGGCCCGTGGCCGCAGGACGACGCGGCGGAGTGGCGCACCCCCGCGGGCACGCGGATCGTCAACACGGGCTCGTGGGTGTACCAGCCGCACTTCCTGGCCGGCGAGGCGGCCACGTCGCCGTACTGGCCGGGCACGGCGGTGGCGATCGAGGGCGACGCGCCGCCGCGGCTCGTCAGCCTGCTGGCGGACCGCTCCCACCGGGAGCTGCGACCCCCGGCGTGAAGCACGTCGCGTGGCAGGTCACCCCCGGGCCGGCGGTGAAGTCCAGCACGCCGACCGTGTGATGCGGGTGCTCGACCAGCGGGTAGCAGCCCGGCCCGTCGACCGCGAGCGTGCGCCCGCCGACCCGCGCCTCCCCGCGGCCCTCGAGCACCGCCCACACGCCGCCGGCCTCGTACGGGCCGGAGTACGCGCCGGGCTGGTCGGCGGTCTGCGCCGGCAGGAGCACGCCTTCCGTGTCCTCGGGGCGCAGCGGCTCGACCAGCGGGCGCTCGATCGCGAGCAGCTCCTGGATCTCCCGCTCGGTCTCCTGGTAGGCGCCCTCGCCGTAGTGCATGGAGAACAGCGCGCCGCCCTGGTCCCACAGGTAGCGGGCGGGCCAGCCCTCGTTGCCGTAGAAGTCCCAGATCTCGAGCCGCTCGTCGACGACGACCGGGTACTCGACGCCGAGCCGCGCGACCGCCGCCCCCACGGCCTCGGGGTCGCGCGCCGGCGGGAAGCCGCCCGCGTGGACGCCGATCACCCGCAGCCCGTCGCCGGCGTAGCGCTCGTGCCACGCCTCCAGGTAGGGCATCGTGCGCAGCGAGTTGACGCGGCAAAAGTCCCAGAACTCGACCAGCACGGGCCGCCCGCGCTGCTTGTCCATGCGCAGCGGGGCGACGTTGAACCACGTCAGCCCGCGGGGGAAGGGCGGAGCGGGGATCTCGCGGTGCGGTGCGCGCACGGTCCGACCGACGCTAGCAACGGCGCCGCGCTTCTAGTCTGTGTGCGCCCGCGCGCCCCGCGCAACTTCCGGCGCGCGGCGTGTTGTAGTGCCAGTCCACCTCGAGGAGGAGATCTGTTGCGCAGAGTGCTGACGGGCGGCGTCGCCGCGGTCGTCGCCCTCGGGCTCGCGGGAAGCGCCGCGGCCCAGACCGACTCGGTCGACATCCGGGCGAGCGTCGCGCCGGCGAAGGCCGGCACGAAGCAGAATCCGAAGAACTCGCGGCTGCGGTTCGCGATGACGGTCAACCTGCCGACGGCCACGGTCGTCGACATCGAGCTCCGCTGGCCCGCCACGATGCGGCTCTCCGGCCGGGGCTTCGCGCGCTGCAACTTCGACGACCTGATCGCCACGGGCCCGACGGCGTGCCCTGCGCGGTCCCGCGCGGGGCGGCAGGGCCGGGCGTCGGCCGCCGTCGGCCCGGCGCGCGCGCCGCTCAACTTCGTGGTGAACGCGTTCGTCGAGGACGCGAACACGCTGCTCTTCTACCTCAACCAGGCGGGCGGCGGCGTGCAGAGCGTCGTCCGCGGTGAGATCCGCGGGCGCGAGATGACGATCACGATCCCCGAGGAGCTGCGCAAGCCGGGCGGGCTCGACGCGACGCTGACCGCGCTCGACTACACGTTCAGCGCCCGGTCGGGACGGAACTTCCTCGTCTCCACGACGGGATGCCGGCGCCGCAGCCACCGGCTGACGGGCACGCTCGTGTTCTCGCCGCGCGTCGACCTGGCGCCCGTGCCGGCGCCGATCAGCAGCACGGTCGCGCTTCCCTGCCGCCCGTAGAGGGCCGCCGCGCGCCGCTGCCGTACCCGACGGCCCCGCCCTGGCGGGGCCGTCGCCGTTCATAGACTCGGTTCGCGTGCCGATCATCGCCCACGGCCTCGTCGGCCGCGCCGATCTGCCCGTCCCGGAAGGGCTCTTCATCGCGGCGGCGGCGGTGGTCCTCGTGGTCTCGTTCCTCGCGCTGGCCGGGCTGTGGTCGAGGCCGCGGCTGCAGGAGACCTCCGAGCGGGGGCTGTTCCGGCTCCCGCGCGCGGTCGACGCGGTGCTCGGCGCGCTGGGGGTCCTCGTCTTCGCCGTCACCGTCTACGCCGGCCTGGCGGGCACGGCCCAGCAGGCCGACAACCTCGCGCCGACGATGGTCTACGTCGCGTTCTGGGTCGGCGTCCCCGTCGCCTCGCTGCTGCTCGGGGACATCTGGCGCCTGCTGTCGCCCTGGCGGGCGATCGGCCGCGCGGTCGGCGCCGTGGCCCGGCGCGTGGGCGGCGACGGCGTGTCGGAGCCGCTGCCATACCCGGCGTGGCTCGGCCGGCGCCCGGCCGCGGTCGGCGTTCTCGCCTTCGCGATCTGCGAGCTGGCATGGGCGACG
>DATMVH010000117.1:0-3231 GCA_035563395.1 Solirubrobacteraceae bacterium | reverse complement strand
ACCCCCGCCGTCGGCGTCCGCGGCGAGCCGGGGCGCTGGCGGCGCGCGGTCGAGGGCGCCGGCGTCGCCCTGTTCCGCGGCGGCTTCAGCGACGCCCGCTGGTCCTACCTCTACGACAAGGGCACGCGCTACGCCGCTCCGGCCGCCGGCAACGGCTCGATCGCGGCGGCCGCCCGCGCCGCCCGCGCCGGCGAGCAGGTCCCCGTCCCGGTCGTGGGGCCGGTCATGCGCCCGGCGGTGTGGACGTGGGAGGTGCCGCTGTACTTCTGGTTCGGCGGCATCGCCACCGGGGCGTCGTTCGTCGCGCTGGCGTGCGACGTGGCGGGCGACCACCGCTCGGCCGCCATCGCCCGCAAGGTGTCGATCGGCGCGATCGGCCCCGGCGCGCCGCTCCTCGTGCTCGACCTCGGGCGCCCCGAGCGGTTCCTGAACATGCTCCGGATCTTCAAGCCCCGCTCGGCGATGTCGATGGGCGCGTGGTGCCTGACGGCCTTCTCGAACCTGATCGGCGGCGCGGTCGCCGCCGACGTCCTCGGCCGCCCGCGCGCGGCGCGGGCGCTCGGCGCCGGCGCGGCCGTCACCGGCACCTACCTCGGCTCCTACACGGGCGTCCTGCTGGCGTCCACGGCCGTGCCCGTGTGGGCGCGCAGCCGGCTGTTCCTGCCGCCGATCTTCGTCTGCACCGCCACCGCCACCGGCGCCGCGGCCACGCGCCTCGTGCTGGCGGCGACGGGCGTGCCGGCAAGGCACCCGACGCGGCGGGCGCTGACGTCGCTCGAGACGCTGGCCATGGGCAGCGAGCTCGTGCTGTCCGGCGTCAACGAGCGCAGGCTCGGGCGGATCGCCGAGGCGCTGGAGCACGGCACGCCGGGGCGGCTCTTCACGCTCGCCAAGCGCGGCGTGCAGGCCGGCCTGGCCCTGCGGCTGCTCCGGCGGCGCACCGGCCCGTGGGTGGACGACGTCGCGAGCGGGGTGTTCCTGCTGGCCGGCATGGCCTTCCGCTTCGCCTGGGTCGGCGCCGGCCGCACGTCGGCACGCGACCACGAGGTCGTCGCCATGACCGCGCGCACGAAGCAGCGCGTGCCCTGACGTTCCCCGGCCGCGTTCCGACCCAGCCGCCCGCCGGCCATGCGTCCTACCTACGCACGACCTCGCATGTCGTCCCATCTACCTGTGCAATGCTTGGGCAGATGGGCGAGACGGACGGCGGTGCTCGAGAGAGGAGCGCGATGAGGACGGGACGCGGGCTCGCGACGATGCTCGCGCTGACCGCGCTGGCGCTGGGCGCCTGCGGCGACGACGACGAGGGGTCGAGCGGCTCAGCCGGCGGAGACGGCGACACGCCACAGCTCACGGTGTCGGCGGCGGCGTCGCTCAAGACCGCGTTCACCGAGTACGGCAAGCGGTTCCCCGGCGCGAGCGCGCGGTTCTCGTTCGCCGGCTCGGACGAGCTGGCGGCGCAGATCGAGCAGGGGGTCAAGCCCGACGTCTACGCGGCGGCGAACACGTCGCTTCCGGACGACCTGTACGCGAAGGGCCTGGTCGAGAAGCCGATCGTGTTCGCCGGCAACGCGCTCGTGCTCGCGGTGCCGGCCGGCGGCGGCAAGGTGTCCTCGCTGGACGACCTCGCGAAGGAGGGCGTGACGATCGCGATCGGCCAGGAGGACGTGCCCGTCGGGTCATACACCCGGACCGTGCTCGAGCAGCTCCCGGCAGCACAGCGCAAGGCGGTCCTGGCCAACGTGCGCACGGAGGAGCCCGACGTCGCGGGCGTCACGGGCAAGCTCACGCAGGGCGCGGTCGACGCGGGCTTTCTGTACGTCTCCGACGTGCGCGCGACCGGCGGCCGGCTCCAGGCGATCGATCTCCCCGACGAGCTCGAGCCGCAGGTGGCCTACGGCGTCGCCGTCGTCAAGGGCGCCGCGCAGCCGGAGCAGGCGCGGGCGTTCATCGACGGCCTGCTCGACGGCGCGGGCGCACGGGCCCTGCGGGACGCCGGGTTCGAGCCGCCACACGGGCAGTGAGACGGCCGGGCTGGTTTCCGGCGCTGCTCGTCGCCGCGCTCACCGTCGCGCTGCTGTTCCTGACGCTGCCCATCGTCGCCATCTTCGTCGACACCGCTCCACTCGACCTGGTGTCGAGCCTGGGTGAGGAAGGCGCGCTGGAGGCGCTGCGCCTGAGCCTGCTCTGCAGCGCCGTGGCGGTCGCCGTGATCGTCCTCGTCGGCACGCCCGCGGCCTACCTGCTCGCGACCCGGCGGTTCCCGGGCCGCGCGGCCATCGTCACGCTCGTCGAGCTGCCGCTCGTCCTGCCGCCCGCGGTCGCGGGCATCGGCCTGCTCGCCGCGCTCGGTCCCAACGGCGTGCTCGGCGGCGCGATCGAGGACGCCGGCATCCGGATCGTCCTCACCACGGCGGGCGTCGTCATCGCGCTCACCTTCGTCGCCGCTCCGTTCTACCTCCGCCAGGCGCAGGCCGGGTTCGAGGCGGTCGACCGGACGTGGCTCGACGCGTCGCGCACGCTCGGGGCCGGGGAGGCGCGCACGTTCCTGCGGGTCGCCGTCCCCGCGGCCGGCCCCGGCCTGGTCTCGGGGCTGGCGCTCGCGTGGGGACGCGCGCTGGGCGAGTTCGGCGCCACGCTGATGTTCGCGGGCTCGTTCCGGGGGATCACGCAGACCGTGCCGCTCGCGATCTACGAGCGCTTCTCGACGGACTTCACCAGCGCGCTCGCGCTCTCGGCCGTGCTGGTGGCCGTCTCCGGCGCGCTGCTGCTGTCCGTGAAGCTGCTCAGCGGCTCGGCGTGGCTCGGCGGTGCTGCACGTTGAGGCCGTCACGCGGCTCGGGGCGTTCTCGCTCGACGTCGCGCTCGAAATCCCTGCCGGGACGTGCCTGGCGCTCGCGGGACCGTCGGGCGCGGGGAAGTCCTCCGTGCTGCGCATCGTCGCCGGCCTCGTGCACCCCGACGAAGGCCGCGTCCGCTGCGGCGAGGAGGTGTGGCTGGATACCGCGCGCGGCATCGACGTCGCGCCGGAGCGGCGCTGCTGCGGATACGTCTTCCAGGAGTACGCCCTGTTCGCCCACCTGAGCGCATGGCAAAACGTCGCCTACGGGCTGCGCGGCCTCGGCCGCCGCGAGCGACGCGACCGCGCCCACGCGCTCCTGGACCGCTTCGGGATCGCCCACCTCGCCGACCGGCGGCCGCCCCGGCTCTCCGGCGGCGAGCGCCAGCGCG
>DATMVH010000116.1:0-2505 GCA_035563395.1 Solirubrobacteraceae bacterium | reverse complement strand
GCCGCCGGCCTCGCGCACGCGTCGCGCGCGCGTGGATCCGTTCAGCGCGGCGGGGCTGGCAGGCGCGGATCCGTCCGGGGGCGCGCCGACCGCCACATCGGGCTCGGACGGAGGTATGTCGCGCTCGGATCCACTCATATGGCGCAGAGCACGCCCCGGAGGCGCCGGCCGGCGCGCGCTCGCCCGCGGCGAGCCGGGTTCGGGCGGCTCGGATCCGCGCGGTCCGGCCGCGCGAGGGCGGAGACTCTAGCATTGGGGCGCATGGACGAACCCGGCTCCGCCGCCGCCCCGGGCGAAGCGGCGACGAGGCCTCAGGCGGCGTATCTGGCCCGGAATGCCGTCGACTGCCTGCCGGAAGGCGCGCTCGAGGCCAAGCTCGCGCGAGCCGCGGAGACCGGCCGGCCGCTGCGCGTCAAGCTCGGGATCGACCCCACGGCCCCGGACATCCACCTCGGCCACACGGTCGTCCTCACGAAGCTGCGCGAGTTCCAGGACGCCGGCCACACCGTCGTCCTCATCCTCGGCGACTACACCGCGCGGGTCGGCGACCCGTCCGGACGGTCCGTCACGCGCCCGGTCCTCTCCGGCGAGGAGATCGACGCGCACGCGCGCACGTTCCAGGAGCAGGCGGGGCACGTGCTGGCGTTCGACGAGCGGCTCGAGGTCCGGCGCAACTCCGAATGGCTCGACATGCCGATGGAGGAGCTATTCCGCCTCGTGCGCAACGTCACGGTGGCACAGCTGCTCGAGCGCGACGACTTCGCGCGCCGCTGGAGCGCGGGCGAGCCGATCTCGCTGCTCGAGCTCCTCTATCCCGTGCTGCAGGGCTACGACTCCGTCCAGGTGCGCGCCGACGTCGAGCTCGGCGGCACGGACCAGACGTTCAACCTCCTCATGGGCCGCGCGGTGCAGCAGGCCTACGGCCAGGAGCCGCAGGTCGTCCTCACCCTGCCGTTGCTGACGGGGATCGACGGGACGCAGAAGATGTCGAAGTCGCTCGGCAACCACATCGGGGTGACCGAGCCGGCGAGCGAGATCTACGGGCGCACGCTGCGGATCCCCGACGAGCGCATCGCGCCGTGGACGTCGCTGCTGCTGGGGCGCGAGCCGCCGGCCGAGCTCGCCCCGCGCGACGCCAAGCGCTGGCTCGCCCGCACGCTGGCCGCCCGGTTCCACGACGAGGACGCGGCGGCGGAGGCCGAGCGCGCCTTCGACCGCGTCCACATCGCCCACGAGCTGCCCGAGGAGATCGAGGAGGCCGTCGTCGCCCCGGACGGCGGGTCCGTCCACCTGCCCGCCGTCATCGCCGCCGCGTTCGGCCGCTCGCGCTCCGACGCGCGCCGGAGCATCGCGCAGGGCGGCGTCCGGCTCGACGGCGAGGTCGTCGACGCGCTCGACCTCCCGGCCGACGCGATCGACGGCCGCGTGCTGCAGCTCGGCAAGCGCCACTTCCGTCGCCTGCGCGTCCCGTGAGGGTCTGATGGCGGTCCACGCCGCGCTACTGCGGCTGTCGACCCGCGGCGGCGGCGACATCGTCGACCTCACGCCCGGCCTCGCCGAGGTCCTGCGGACGTCCGAGCTCGACCGCGGCGTCGTGTGCGTCTTCGTGGAGGGCTCGACCGCGGCGATCACGACGATGGAGCACGAGCCCGGCGGCGTCGAGGACCTGCGGGCCGCGCTCGAGCGGCTCGTTCCCGCCGACCGGGACTACGCTCACAACCGGCTGAACGGGGACGACAACGCACACGCGCACCTGCGCGCGTCGCTCGTCGGCCCGTCCGTCTCGGTCCCGCTCCTCGGCGGCCGACTTGTGCTCGGCACCTGGCAGCAGGTCGTGCTGCTCGACTTCGACACCCGCCCGCGCGAGCGGCGCGTACACGTCCAGGTCCTCGGCTGACGCCGCCCGCGGCCGTGTGCGCACACTCGGGGCCGCGCTTGGGCCGATACCGGGAGGACGCCGGCCGCGAGCGAACGCGGTGTCAGACGCCGGGCCTTGCGGGTCCGGCCGGGCGCGCTAGAGTTCCCGCCCGCTGTGGGTGCAGCGGCTCCGGCCACATGGCCGGGCCCTTGGAAAGCCTCCGGGGGTGCGCTACACTCATCTGCCCGCTCGGGGAGACCCGAGCATGCGCCACGCCAGAGGAATCCCCTCTCGGCGGATCAAGAGGCGCGACGGTCTTTGAAAACTCAACAGCATGCGCACCGATCGGCCGACACACCGGCCGAATCGATGTGCGTCCAGGTTCGACCCTGGTGCCGGCGTCCGCCTTCTCGGCGAACGGTTCGGCGACAGGCCAGAAATAAAGCAGTACCCCGTCGATGCGCCCGGACGGCCTTTGTGTACTGGCCGTCCCTCGTGTGGCGCACCGACAGACTCATTCGTGAGAGCAGTTCTTCACGGAGAGTTTGATCCTGGCTCAGGACGAACGCTGGCGGCGTGCTTAACACATGCAAGTGGAGCGACGAACCGGGGCTTGCCCCGGGGCAGAGCCGCGAACGGGTGAGTAA
>DATMVH010000115.1:0-2254 GCA_035563395.1 Solirubrobacteraceae bacterium | reverse complement strand
CCGGGTGAAAGTGCGGGCGCAGCTTCCGCTCGGGGGTGGATGCTAGCCTCGATTCGCCAGTAGCGCGGGTGGCGGTGGTGTTAGTGGCGGGCTGAAACGTCCGCCTGAGCAGGGAGAGTTGTGGTTGTCGAGACCCTTCTCTCCCGCTCAGGAGGCGCACCTTGAAGGTGATGGGACGTTCCAGCATCCAGAAGGTAGAGGTTCTGGCGGACGGCACGGGATTGTCGTCGCGGGCGGGCGCCGCGCTGTTGCCGCTGGCGGCCGAGCGGCTGGGGCTGACCGTCGCGCTCGGGTGGGCGCTGGGTGAGACGCGCGAGCGCCGTTCGGCGCACGACCCGGGGCGGGTGTTCTGCGATCTGGCGGTGATGCTGGCCGACGGTGGGCGCTGCGTGTCGGACCTGGTCGCGTTGGGTTCGCAGCCGGCGCTGTTCGGGGACGTGGCGTCGATCTCGACCGCGCGGCGGGTGCTGCTGTCGGTCGGCCAGGAGGAGCTTGACCGGTTGCGCGCGGCGCGCGCGCAGGCCAGGGCGCGGGCGTGGGCGGCCGGCGCCGGGCCCGAGCAGGTGATCCTCGACTTTGACGCGACGCCGATCACCGCGCACTCGGACAAGGAGCTCGCGGCCGGCCACTACAAGGGCGGGTTCGGGTTCAACCCGCTGCTGGTCAGCTGCGGCCGGGAGGTGCTGGCCGCGATCCGAGACTGTCCGAGCTTCTGTGTGTGAGGCCGCGGCGACTGGTTGTTGATGGTTAGCCGGGGAAGCGGTCTCCGAAGTGGATCTTGAGGGCGGCTCGTGCTGTTGTCCAGGCTCGGTTTCGCTGCCAGCGACCTTCGGACTTGACGATCGCGAGGTAGATGAGCTTGGTGGCGGCCTGCTCGTCGGGGAAGTGGCCGCGGGTCTTGATCGCCTAGCGGATCTGGCGGTGCAGGCCTTCGATCGTGTTCGTGGTATAGACCGCGCGCCGCAGGGCCTCGGGTAGCGCCAGGAACGGGACGATGCAGTCCCAGTCGCGTCGCCAGGCGTGGGTGATCATCGGGTAGGCGGCGCCCCAGGTCGCGTCGAAGCGCTCGAGCTCGACGGCGGCCGCGTCGGCGTTGGCGACGGTGTAGATCGGCCGTAGCGCAGAGGCGACCCTCTTGCGGTCGCGGTAGTTGACGTAGCGCAGCGAGCTGCGGATGAGGTGCACGATGCAGGTCTGCACCCACGCCTCGGGGAAGACCGCCTCAATCGCGTCGGGGAAGCCCTTGAGGCCGTCGACGCAGCTGATCAGCACGTCCTCGACGCCGCGGCGGCGCAGGTCGTTGAGGACGGCCAGCCAGAACTTCGCGCCCTCGCTGTCCTGCCACCAGATGCCGAGGACCTCGCGGTCGCCGTCGCAGGTGACGCCGAGCGCCAGGTAGCAGGCGCGGTTGCGCACCGCGCGGTCCTCGCGGACCTTCACGAACAGCGCGTCGAAGTAGACGATCGGGTACACGCGCTCCAGCGGCCGCGTCCTCCAGGCCTGGACGTCGTCGAGGACGGCGTCGGTGATCCGGCTGATCGTGTCCGGCGAGAGATCGGTGGCGTAGAGCTCGGACAGGTGATGGCTGATGTCGCGCACCCTCATCCCGCCGGCGTAGAGGCCGAGGACCTTGTCGTCGAGGCCGGCCAGGCGCGTCTGGCGCTTGCCGACCAGCCGGGGCGCAAAGCCGCCCTCGCGGTCCCTGGGCGTCTTGATCGCCACGGGCCCGAGATCGGTCTGCACCGTCTTGGGCGTGTGGCCGTTGCGGACGTTGACGCCGCTTGGTGTGCCGCCCGGCTCGTGACCGAGGTGCTCGGTCATCTCGGCCTCCAGCGCCGCCTGGATGACCCGGCCCGCGAGCTGCGACAGCAACCCGCCCGGGCCCGAGAGCTCCTCCGGCCCCAAGCCCTTGACGGCCTCATCCAACGCCCCCTCGGGCAGCAGGCCAGCCAGCGGGTCCACGACCTCCTCCGGCGGCCGGTCGGGCGGCTTGGCGCCGCCAGCGCGACGCCGGTCGGACGGCATTGTGCTCATGGTGATGGGTGGGTCCCTTCTGCGAGCCGCCACGTCGTGCCACCAGAGCCGCTCGCCCCTCCGGGGCTCCCGACTCAGCTCAGCCTCGATCCACCGGCGAGGTGGAGTCGTTCCGTCCGGTGGTGAACGAAGAATGACCTCCTGAGCAGGTCTTTTCACGGACGTGGGCGCGTCCGGGGGACTGCAACAGGAGGTCACCTTCGTGGTGCATGCTGACGGG
>DATMVH010000114.1:0-5169 GCA_035563395.1 Solirubrobacteraceae bacterium | reverse complement strand
GCCCGCTCGCGGGCGACCGGCTCGGACGCCGCGACGTCCGTGGTGGCGACGTACTCCGGCGGCAGCGCGAGACCCGCGCGGCCGACCGCCGCCCGGAACGCGTCCAGCCGCTCGCGGCCGACGCCGTGCGACGTCGCCGCGGCGCCCTCCCCGATCGCCTCCGGCGGGCCGACGTAGGCGATCCGCCGATGCCCGTGAACGGCGGCCAGGTGCTCGACGAGGAGGTCCACGCCGCCGGCGTTGTCCATCGCCACGCCGCACGCGCCGGCGTCGGGCGGGAGGTTGTCGAAGAAGACGGCTGGCACGCCGGAGTCCTCGTAGCCGCCCGAGGTGGCGACGAGGAGGCCGTCGACGCGGTGCTCGCGCAGCACGCCGAGCGCCTCGCGCTCGAGCGCGGCGGCGCGCTGGGTGTTGACCACGAGCACGTGGTAGCCGGCTGCCTGCAGCACGCCCTGGGCCGCCTTGAGCGCGGCGGCGTAGAACGCGGCGGCGACGTCGGGCACGACGAGGCCAACGGCCATCGTCGCCCCGCGGCGGAGCGAGCGCGCGAGGCGGTTGGGCCGGAAGTGCAGGCGCTCGGCCGCCTCGAGCACGCGCCGGCGCGTGTGCTCCGAGACCAGCGTGCCGTCGCCGAGCGCGCGCGACGCCGTTGCCAGCGAGACGCCCGCTTCCGCCGCGACGTCCACGAGCGTGGGCCGGCGTCCGTCTCGCGTGGCCATCGGGTGCGCACCATACCTCGCGCTGCAAACCTTTCCATCCGCGTGGCGACGCGCCAGGACGCGCGGTCCCCGGTCCGTGCGCCTGCAGGGTGTCCGGCCGCGCTTGACTGCGGCGTGCGCGGTCTTGTTCACTGGCGGCAATCGGCGCAGTCGGCGCCGGCGGCGTTCGCACGCTCCGCGCGGCGGGCCGAGCGAACGGCGGGTGAGGCCGGCTGGCAACCACGGGACGCTGAGGGGCGATCCCGCCGGCAGTGAGGAGGAGAGGGACGATGAGCAGGCACGGTTTGTCGCGCGGCCGCTTCGCGGCCGTGGCGGCCGTCGCGGCCCTGGCGCTCGGCGTCGTCGCGTGCGGCGACGACGAGGGCGGCGGTGGAGGCGGCGGGGGCGGCGGTGGATCGTCCGAGGAGCAGGTCACGATCGGCCTGATCACGAAGACGGAGACGAACCCGTTCTTCGTGAAGATGAAGGAGGCCGCGCAGGCGGCCGCGCGGGAGAACAACGTCGAGCTCATCACGGCGTCGGGCAAGTTCGACACGGACAACGCGAGCCAGGTCACCGCGCTCGAGAACATGACGACGCAGGGCGCGAAGGGCATCCTCATCGTGCCGTCCGACTCCAAGGCGATCGTGCCCGCGGTCGAGAAGGCGCGCGCCGCCGGCGTCACCGTCATCGCCCTCGACACGCCGCCGGAGCCGCAGAGCGCCGTCGACGCGCTGTACGCGACCGACAACTTCAAGGCCGGCGAGCTGATCGGCCGGTACGCCAAGGCGAAGGCCGAGGAGATGGGCATCGAGCCGAAGATCGCGATGCTCGACCTCGCGCCCGGCATCTCGGTCGGGCAGCTGCGCCACGACGGCTTCCTGAAGGGCTTCGGCATCAAGGAGGGCGACCCGGCGATCGTCGGCGCCGTCGACACGCTCGGCGAGACCGCGAAGGGCCAGACGGGCATGGAGTCGCTGCTCCAGAAGGACCCGGGGATCAACATCGTCTACTCGATCAACGAGCCGTCGGGGTTCGGCGGCGCGAACGCCCTGCGGGCGGCGGGCAAGGACCCGGACGACTTCATCCTCGTCTCGGTCGACGGCGGCTGCGACGCCATCAACCGCGGCGTGAAGACCGGCATCATCGACGCGACGTCGCAGCAGTACCCGCAGAACATGGCGGCCGACGGCATCAAGGCGATCGCCGAGGCCACCCGCGGCGGCCAGAAGCCGTCGGGCTACGTCGACACGGGCGTCAACCTCATCACGGCCGACCCGGTCGAGGGCGTGCCGTCGAAGAACGTCGCGTACGGGACGGAGAACTGCTGGGGCTAGGCACACGCCGCGCGCCGGCGACGGGCGGCCGCTCCCCGGAGCGGCCGCCGTCACGCGCGCGCAGGCCGCCGGCCACCTCAGGCTGAAGGGACGAACGAGTGACACAACCACAGACCGAGCCCGCCCCACCCGGCGGCCAGGCGCCACCCCCCGGCGCGGCTCAGGAGCGGCGGCGCGCGCTCGACGCGGAGCGGCTCGCGCAGCTGGGGCCGCTCATCGCGCTCGTGCTGGTGTGCGCCTTCTTCGCGACGCAGTCCGACCGCTTCCTGACGGGCAGCAACTTCTCGCTCGTCTTCCAGCAGGTGATGGTCATCGGCACGCTGGCCATCGGGCAGACGATCATCATCCTCACCGCGGGCATCGACCTGTCCTGCGGCGTCGTGATGGCGTTCGGCTCGATCGTCATGACGAAGATGGCGGTCGACAACAACGTGCCGCCCGTCCTGGCCATCCTGCTGGGCATCCTCGCCTGCGTCGGGTTCGGCTTCGTCAACGGCGGGTTCGTGACCGCGCTCGGGCTGCCGCCGTTCATCGTGACGCTCGGCACCTACAACATCGCCTTCGCGCTCACGCACATCTACTCGAACGACGAGACCATCTCGACCCTTCCCACCGCGATGACGAAGCTGGGCGAGGGCTTCAGCGTCGGCGGCACGCAGGTCACCTACGGCTCGCTCGTCTGCCTCGCGCTCTTCATCGGCGCGTGGTTCGCGCTCTCGCAGACCGCGTGGGGCCGCCACGTCTACACGCTCGGCGACAACTCCGAGGCGGCGCGCCTGATGGGCATCAGCGTGCGCCGCAAGCTCCTGATGGTCTACGTGATCGCGGGCGCGTTCTACGGCGTCGCGGCGCTCCTGCTCGTCTCCCGCACGAACGTCGGCGACCCGAACGCGGGCGTGACGGAGAACCTCGAGGCGATCACCGCGGTGGTGCTCGGCGGGACGAGCCTGTTCGGCGGCCGCGGCACGGTGATCGGGACGCTCATCGGGGCGCTGATCATCGGCGTCCTACGCAACGGCCTCGTCCTCATGGGCGTGGCCTCGATCTACCAGGTCCTCATCACCGGCATCCTCGTCATCCTCGCGGTGTCGGTCGACCAGCTCGCGAGGAGGCGCGCGCGATGAGCACGCAAGAGCGCAAGCCGATCCTGCAGGCCCGCGGCCTCGTCAAGCGCTACGGGCACGTGACCGCGATCGACGGGGCGGACTTCGACCTGTACGAGGGCGAGATCCTCGCGGTGATCGGCGACAACGGCGCCGGCAAGTCGAGCATGATCAAGGCGCTGTCCGGGGCGGTGATCCCCGACGAGGGCGAGATCATGCTCGACGGCGAGAAGGTGCACTTCAAGTCGCCGATCGAGGCCCGCCGGGCGGGAATCGAGACCGTCTATCAGGACCTCGCGGTGGCGCCGGCGCTGGACATCGCCACCAACCTGTTCCTGGGCCGCGAGCAGCGGCGCAAGGGCCCGCTCGGGAGCGTCCTGCGCATGCTCGACAAGAACGGGATGAAGGAGCAGGCGGCGCAGCACATGCGCGACCTGCAGATCGGCATCCGGTCCATGAGCCAGGCGGTGGAGACGCTGTCGGGCGGCCAGCGCCAGGGCGTCGCCGTCGCGCGCTCGGCCGCGTGGGCGCGCAAGCTCGTGATCATGGACGAGCCGACCGCGGCGCTCGGGGTCAAGGAGTCCAACCAGGTCCTCGAGCTCATCCGCCGCGTGCGCGACAACGGCCTGCCGGTGATCCTGATCAGCCACAACATGCCGCACGTGTTCGAGATCGCCGACCGCATCCACGTCCACCGCCTCGGCAAGCGCGTCGCGGTGGTGGACCCGAAGGAGCACTCGATGCACGAGGTCGTGGGCATCATGACCGGCGCCGTCGTGCACGACATCGAGCACCCGGACCAGGTGGCCGGCCAGGCGGAGAAGCCCGCCGCCGGCTCGGAGGCGCCGGGCAGCCGGGCCGCCGGCCGCTGACCTTCGCGCGGCCGCGTGCCCGCGTTCAAGCCCGCGTATCTCATCCACGGCGACGACCACGGCCGCATCGCCGAGCGCCGCGCGCGCCTGCGGGCGATGGCCGAGGCCGAGAGCGGCGCCGGCGGCGTCGAAGTGCTGGAGGGCGACGCCTGCACGCCGGACGCCGTGGCGGCCGCGCTGTCGGCGATGACCTTCTGCTTCGGGCGCCGGTTCGTGATCGCGGACGGTGTCGAGCGCTGGAAGGAGGCCGACGTCGGGCCGGTGGCGAAGGCGCTGGCCGGCGCCGACTCGGAACTGCTGACCGTCGCCTTCTTCGGGCGCGAGGAGGGGCGCTTCAAGGCCCCGGAAGCGCTGCACAAGGCGGTCAAGAAGGCCGGCGGGCCGATCGCCGAGGAAAGCGCCGTCAAGCCGCGCGAGCTGCCCAAGTGGCTGGTGGCCCGCGCCGCCGAGCTCGGGATCGTGCTCGACACGCAGGGAGCGCGAGCGCTCGTCGCGCAGGTCGGCGACCGCCAGCAGCGGCTCCTTCGCGAGCTCGAGAAGCTCGCGCTCGAGCACGGCGAGGGCGCGCGGCTGGGGGCGGAGGAGGTGCAGGCCTCGTCATCGAGCTCCGCGGAGCGCCGCCTGTGGACGCTCGCCGACGCGCTCGTGGCCGGCGACGAGCGAACGGCGACGCGCACGCTGCTCGACCTGCGCACCCAGGGCGAGCGCCTGCCCGGGCTGCTGTTCGGGATGGTGCGGCGGCTGCGCGACGCCTTGGCGATCGCCGAGGCGCTCGCCGCGGGGGAGCCGCCGGCCCAGATACGCAAGCGCCTGCGGATGCCCTCGTTCGCGGCGGACCGGCTGATCGCCGACGTGACGAAGCGGGACGTCGAGGCCTTCCGCCGCGCGCTCGAGCTCATGGCCGACCTCGAGCTCGAGAGCCGCGGCGGGGGCGGCGGCGTCCTGAGCGAGGACACGGCCGCCGTGCGCGCCGTCATCGCTGCGGCGCGCTGAGGAGCTGGTCGAGCCAGTCGCCGACGGCCGCGCGGATCGCCGCGTGGTCCGTCTTGAGGCCGTGGTCGCCGCGGACGCGCACGAGCGTCCCGCCCGGCGGCGCGGTGGGCATGCCGAACGGATCCCGCTCGCCCTGGACGATCAGCACGGGCACCGCGACGGCGTC
>DATMVH010000113.1:0-3877 GCA_035563395.1 Solirubrobacteraceae bacterium | reverse complement strand
CCGCGCCGGCATGGGCGATCGCCGCGCGGGCGCCCTCCGACCCGTCGTAGGCGAGCAGCGTCACGCGGCCGGCCCGCGGGGCGTTCGCTGCGGACGGCGGGGTCATGGCCCGCGCCAGCCTAGATGACGGGTGCAGCCGGGGCGCGCGGTCGCGCGCCCCGGCCGCGTGACGATCCGGGTCAGGCCGTGACGCGGAACCGCCCGACGAGCCGCTCGAGCGTCTCGGCGGTCCGCGCCAGCTCCTGCGAGGAGGAAGCGATCTCCTGCGCCGACGCGGACGTCTGCTGCGTCGACGCGGAGACCTTCTCGGCGGAAGCGGAGGAGGACTCGGCCACGCCGGCGACCTCGGCGATGTCGGCCTGCATCCGCTCGGCCTCGGCGGAGATCTGCTCGACGGCCGTGGCGATCTCGCCGACGCGGACGCTCATGTCCTCGACGGACGCGCCGATCTGCTCGAACGCCTCGCGCGTCTGCTGGACGGTCGCGACGCCGTCCTCCGTGCGCTTGGCGCCCTCGGCGACCACGGACACGACCTTCGCGGTCTCGCGCTGCATCTCGCCGATCAGGCCGGCGATCTCGGCCGCGGCGCCCTGCGACTCCTCGGCCAGCTTGCGCACCTCCTCGGCGACCACGGCGAAGCCGCGGCCCTGCTCGCCGACGCGCGCGGCCTCGATGGCGGCGTTGAGCGCCAGCAGGTTCGTCTGCTCCGCGAGGCGCGTGATGGTCCCGACGATGCCGCCGATGCGCTCCGAGCGCGCCGAGAGCTCGCCGATGGTGGCGGAGATCTCCGACGAGGAGGCCGCGACCTGCCGCATCGCCTCCGTCGCGTGCTCCGCGGCGTCGACGCCGTGCTCCGCGACGGTGCGCGCCTCGTCGGCGGCCTGCGCCGTCGCCTTCGCCGTCTCGGCCGACGTCGCCGCCGCGCGGGCCGCCTCCTCGGCGAAGCCGCGCGCGGAGTCGACCATGCGGACCTGCCGCTCGGCGCCCGACGCGACCTCGGTCACGGCGCCCGCGATCTCCTCGATGGCGCGCGTGCTCTCCTCCGACGTGGAGGCCATCTGCTGCGACGCGGCGCTCACGGTGCCGGCCGACGTGGACACCTCGCCGATCGTCGCGGCGAGGCGCTCCGTCATCGCGTTGTAGCTCTCGATGCTCTGCTGGGCGCGCGCCAGCATCTCGTTGAAGGTCTCCGACAGGCGGCCGAGCTCGTCGCGGGCCTCGACCGGGACGGGCGTCGTCTGCGGAGTCAGCGTGCGCGTGAGGTCGCCGCCGGCGACGGCGCGGAGCCCCTCGGAGAGGCTGTTGAGGCAGTGCTCGTTGAGCGACCGCAGGCGCTCGCCCAGGGTGCGCACCGGGCGGGTGACCGAGCGCGTGGTCCACGCGGCGAGGGCGAGCGAGACGAGGCCGGCGACGACGCCGATGACCATGATCAGCGTCCGGGCGGAGGCGCCCTGCGCGGACGCCTCCTTCGCGGCGGCGGCGCTCTGCGCGGCGATCCGCGCCTCCATGTCGGCGACCTGCTTCTCGGTGGCCGCCAGCGCCGGGAGGACCTCCTCGGTGTACTGGGTGCGCGACCCGTCGCGGTTCTCGGCGCCGGCCACCGTCTCGCGGCGCGAGGCCTCGAGCGCGACGGTGTACACGTCGATGAAGCGGTGCTCCGCGGTCTCCCACGCGTCGATCCGCGCGTCGGCATCGGCCGGGTCGGTCGCCCGGAGGATCCCGTGGAGGGCCTTGCCGTCGCGCTCGTTGGTCGCGGCGGCCGCCTCGATCTCGGCCTGGATGGCGTCCTGCGCCCGGAGGTCACCGTCACGGACGTAGAGGTGCTGGACGACCTTGTGGCCGTTCGCGTGGATCCGCTCGCTGATCCCGCCCACGAGCCGCGTCGCACGCAGACGAGCGCTTGCGAGCTCGTCGGCCTGGGCGTCCAGGCGGCCGACGGACACGACGGCCGTCAGCGCCACGACGACGAGCCCGAGCGCGAGCGCGCCGAAGGCCACGCCCAGCCGGGCCGCGAGCGGCAGGTTGCGGAGGAAGTGCATGCGGGATACCTCGGGGAAGTGAGCTCGCCGCAGGAATCGCCACCCCGCGCTCGGTCTTGAGCGCGATGTCACACGACGGGAGCCTCAAGGACGGCGGCGGCGCGCCGATGCGCGGCGCGCCGCGAGCACCGCCGCGGCCACGTCGGCGACGCCGGCCCACGCGTGACCGAGCGGTCCGCAGACGATCCAGGCCGCGACCCGTCGCACGAACGACCGACGGTATCGTTGTCCGTTGCTCATGGCCGTTCCCGTCATCACCACCGTCACGGAGCTTCCCCAGTCGCGCGTGCGCGTGCAGGCGGAGGTCCCTTCCGAGGAGGTCGAGAAGCGCGTCGCGCAGGCCGCGCGCGAGCTCGGGCGGAACATGCGCGTGCCCGGCTTCCGGGCCGGAAAGGCGCCCGCGCCCGTCGTCATCAAGCGGATCGGCCGCGACGCCGTGCTCGACGAGGCGGTGCGCGACTCGATCGCCGCCTGGTACAGCGCCGCGATCGACGCGGCGGCGATCGTGCCGGTGGGGGAGCCGGACCTCGACATGGGCGACATGCCGCGTCAGGGCGAGCCGCTGAAGTTCTCGATCGAGATCGGCGTGCGCCCGAAGGCGACTCTCGGCGAGTACAAGGGCCTCGAGGTCGGCCGCCGCGAGCCCGGCGTCGGCGACGACGCGGTGGACGCCGAGATCGAGCGCCTGCGCGAGCGCTCCGGCCGGCTGGAGACCGTCGACCGCGCCGCCCAGCGCGGGGACTTCGTCGTCATGGACTTCCTGGGCACGCTCGACGGCGAGCCGTTCCCCGGCGGCGAGGGGCGCGACCAGATGGTCGAGCTGGGGTCCGGCCGCCTCGTGCCCGGCTTCGAGGACCAGCTGCTGGGCGCGAGCGCGGGGGAGGAGCGCACCGTCACGGTGACGTTCCCCGAGGACTACGGCGCGCCGGACCTCGCGGGTCGCGAGGCGGAGTTCGCCGTCACCGTGAAGGAGGTCAAGGCCAAGGAGCTTCCCGACCTCGACGACGACCTCGCCGCCGAGGCGGGCTTCGACACGCTCGACGAGCTGCGCGACGACATCCGGGCGCGGCTGCTGGAGAACGACGAGCAGCGCCTCGAGGCGGAGTTCCGCGAGACCGTGCTCGACGCCGCGGTGGCCGGCGCGACGGTCGACATCCCGGACGCGCTCGTCGAGGCGCGCTCCCGCGAGCTGTGGGACCAGATGCTCCACTCGCTCGCGCACCAGGGCATCTCCAAGGAGACGTACCTGCGCATCGCAGGCCGCGACGAGGACGACATCATCGAGCAGGGGAAGGCCGACGCGGAGCTGCAGCTGCGCCGCGAGGCCGTGCTCGCCGCCGTCGTCGAGGCCGAGGGCATCGAGCCGGGCGACGACGAGGTGATGGAGGCCATCGAGCGCGCCGCGCCCGGCGAGCGCACGAGCCCGAAGAAGCTGCTCGACCGCATGCGCGCCACGGGCCGGCTCGACGCGCTGAAGAACGAGCTGGCGCAGCGCAAGGCGCTCGACCTGATGGCCGAGTCCGCGACGCCCATCAGCGTGGAGCAGGCGCAGGCGCGCGAGAAGCTGTGGACTCCCGGCAAGCAGGGCGAGGGGTCGGCCGGCTCGGGACAGCTCTGGACGCCGGGCGGCTGACCGCCGCCCGCTCCTCACGCCGCGTCTGCGAGCACACGGCGGAGGTGGTCGACCGCCCGGCCGACGTCCCCGATCGTGTCGGCCGTCGGCGTGCCGAACTCGACCACGAGCCACGCCGCGCCGGCGTCGCGGGCCGCGGCCACGAGCGGCGGCCAGTCGAGCACGCCGTCGCCCGCGGGCACGTCGCGCCAGCGCCGGCCGTCCG
>DATMVH010000112.1:0-6855 GCA_035563395.1 Solirubrobacteraceae bacterium | reverse complement strand
CAGCCCGGCGGGGCGTGGACGCTCGACGGCGACGCGTCGATCCGCCGCCGCCCGGTCGACCGCATCGCGCGCCCGCTCGCCGCGATGGGCGCCGCGCTCGAGGCCCGCGAGGACCGCTTCCCGCCGCTGTCTATCGCGGCGCGGCCGCTGGCGGGGATCGCGTACGACCTTCCCGTGGCGTCCGCGCAGATCAAGAGCTGCGTGCTCGTCGCCGGGCTGCTCGCCGAGGGGAAGACGACGGTGCGCGAGCCCGAGCCGAGCCGCGACCACACCGAGCGGCTCCTCGCGCGCGCCGGGGCGCCCGTCTCGCGCGACGGGGCGTGCGTGACCGTGCGGGGCGTCGACACCGTGACGATCGACGCCGTCCACGTGCCCGGCGATCCCTCTTCCGCCGCCTTCCATGCCGCCGCGGCGGTGCTCGTGCCGGGGTCGCGGATCGCGATCGAGGGGATGGCGGCCAACTGGACGCGGGTCGGCTTCTTCCGCATCCTGCAGCGGATGGGCGCGGCGGTCGCGGGACCGCTCGAGGAGCGCGAGGCGGCCGCGCCCGACCACGAGCCCGTGTGCTCGCTCGAGGTGACGCACGGGCCGCTGCGCGGCACGACGGTGACCCCGGACGAGGTCCCCCTGGCGATCGACGAGCTGCCGCTGGTCGCGCTGCTGGGCTGCTTCGCCGAGGGCGAGACGGTCGTGCAGGGCGCGCAGGAGCTGCGGGTGAAGGAGTCCGACCGGATCGCGACGGTGGTCGAGGGCCTGCGCGGGCTCGGCGCGGACATCGAGGCGACGGACGACGGCTTCGCCGTGCGCGGCACCGGCGGCCTGCGCGGCGGCGCGATCCGCGCGCACGGCGACCACCGGCTGGCGATGTTGGGGGCGGTCGCCGGCCTGGCGAGCCGGGGGGGCGTCGACGTCGACGGGATGGAGGCGGCCGCGGTCTCGTACCCGGGCTTCGCCGGCGATCTCGCCGGGCTCACGCGGGGCTGACCGGTCCGGAACCGTACCCGGGCTTCGCCGGCGATCTCGCCGGCTCACGCGGGGCTGACCGGTCCGGAACCCGGCGTGCTCAGGCGGGCGCAGCGGCGCCGAGCCGCCGCGCACCCGCGTCGACGGCCGCGGCCGCCTCCGCGGCCAGGCGCTCCACGAGCGCCCCGGCGGGCTCCTCGCGCGCCAGGCGGTGCGCCTGCCCGGCCCACAGGTGCAAGAACTCGCCGTCGCCGGCCGCCCTCGCCGCGGCCCGCACCGGCGCCGTGGCGTGATGGACCTCGGGATACGCGCTGGGGGCCTCGGCGCCGTGGCGCTCCAGGAAGTCGTTGACGATGCCGCGCGCCTGGCGCCCGGTGAAGGCGCGCGTGAGCCGCGTCGGCCGCTCGCTCGCCACCGCCGCGCGGTGCGGGGGAGACGTCCCGGCCTCGGGGCAGCGCAGGAACGCCGTGCCGATCTGCGCGGCCGTGGCGCCGGCGCACAGGACCGCGGCGACGGCGCCGCCCGTGGCGATCCCTCCGGCCGCCACCACGGGCAGCCGCGTCTCGCCCGCGACGAGCTGCAGCAGCGCCAGCAGGCCGAGCGGATCCGCCGGCGCCGCGTCGTCGAACGCGGCGCGATGGGCACCCGCCTCGTAGCCCTGGGCGACGAGCGCGTCCGCCCCCGCCTCCGCGGCGACGCGCGCCTCCACGGGATCGGTGACGGTCACCCAGACCTCGACGCCGGCCGCGCGGAGCTCCGCGACCACGTCCGCCGGCGGGCAGCCGAAGACGAACGACGCGACGGGCACCTCGGCGCGCCGCAGGAGCGCGAGCTTCGCGTCCCAGTCGTCGTCGTCGGAGCGCGGCTCGCCGAGCGCGACGCCGAACCGGTCCGCGACCGGCTCGAGCCGCTGCACGTACGCCGCGACGATCCCCGGGTCCGCCGGCTCGCGCGGCGGGACGAAGACGTTGACGCCGAACGGCGAGCGTGTGCGCTTTCGGAGCTCGGCGACCTCCTGCTCGACCTGGGCGGCCGTCCGGTATCCCGCGGCCAGGAACCCCAGCCCGCCCGCATCCGAGACCGCCGCCGCGAGGGCGACCGTGGAGAGGCCGCCGCCCATCGGCGCCTGCACGATCGGGTGCCGGATGCGCTCGAGCACCGTCACCGCGTCGGTCGCCGGCCGGGTCACGGGGCGTGACTCTACGCCGCCGGTCCCACGCCGGGCGCCGGTTGCCGTGCCGGCCGCCAGGCCGTGCTCTACCGTGGTCGCCCATGGTGGTCGCGATCGACGGGCCCGCCGGGGCCGGCAAGTCCTCCGTGGCCCGCGCCGTCGCGGCGCGGCTGGGCTTCACGTATCTCGACACGGGCGCGATGTACCGCGCCGTCGCCCTCGCCGCCGGCGATCGCAAGGACGACCTGGCCGCCGTGGCCGAGGCCGCCGACATCCGCCTCGGCGACCGCGTCCTGCTCGACGACCGCGACGTCACCGACGCGATCCGCTCCCCCGAGGTGACCGAGCGCGCCTCGCGCGTGAGCGCGGACCCGGCGGTCCGCGCGGCGCTCGTGCGCAAGCAGCGCGCGCTGCTGGCCGACGGCGACTGGGTCGCCGAGGGCCGCGACATCGGCACGGTGGTGTGGCCGGACGCGGAGGTCAAGGTCTTCCTCACGGCCCGCCCGGAGGTCCGCGCGCAGCGCCGCGCCGCGCAGTTCGGCGAGGACTACGAGACCGTGCTCGCCGACCAGGCGGTGCGCGATCGCCGCGACATGGAGCGCGAGCACTCCCCGCTCGCGCCGGCGGCCGACGCCGTGCCCGTCGACACGAGCGACCTCGACCTCGACGGCGTGCTGGAGCAGATCGCGACGCTCGTGGTCGAGGCGCGGGAGCTCGCGCCGTGAAGATCGCCGTCGTCGGCTACCCGAACGTCGGCAAGTCCTCGCTCGTCAACCGCCTCACCCAGTCGCGCGAGGCGGTCGTGCACGAGCGGCCCGGGGTCACGCGCGACCGCAAGGAGATCGACACGGACTGGAACGGGCGCGCGTTCACGCTGATCGACACCGGCGGCGTGGACCTCGACGACGAGGACCCGCTCGCGGTCTCCATCCAGGATCAGGCGCGCGCCGCGCTCGCCGACGCGCAGGTCGCGATCCTCGTCGTGGACGCCCGCGCCGGGCTCCGTCCGGGCGACGAGGAGGTCGCCGACATCCTTCGCCGCGGCGACGTACCGGTGATCGTCGCCGCGAACAAGATCGACTCCGCCGGCGACCTCGCGCTGGCGCACGAGTTCCACGGCCTCGGGCTCGGTGAGCCGATGCCCGTCTCCGCGGCCCAGGGGCTCGGCACCGGCGACCTGCTCGACCGGCTCGTCGAGCTGCTGCCGCCGGACGAGGAGGCGGCCGAGGAGGAGGCGGAGCTCGTCCGGCTCGCCGTCATCGGGCGGCCGAACGTCGGCAAGTCCTCGCTCGTGAACGCCTTCCTCGGCCGCGAGCGGGTGATCGTGTCCGAGGTCGCGGGCACGACGCGCGACGCGATCGACACGGAGTTCGAGCTCGAGGGCCGCCGCGTCCGCCTCGTCGACACGGCCGGGATCCGCCGCATGGCCAAGGTGCAGGAGTCCGTCGAGTACTACACGGTGCTGCGCTCCCAGCGCGCGGCCGAGCGCGCCGACGTGGCGCTCGTCGTCTGCGACGCGACGGACGGCGTCACGTCGCAGGACCTCCGCATCGCCGAGCTCGCCATGAAGTCCGGCTGCGCGACCGCGCTCGTGCTCAACAAGTGGGACCTCACGAGCGGCGACGAGTTCGACCTCGAGCGCGAGCGCAGGCGCGTCGCGCAGAAGCTCCGGCTGCGCCCGCGGGTCCTCACCGCGTCCGCGCGAACGGGTCGCCACGTCCGGCGCATCCTCCACGAGGCGCTGTCCCTGTTCGACCGTGCGTCGCACCGCATCCCGACGCCCGAGCTCAACCGCTTCCTCGGCGACGTGGTCGCGCAGCGGCCGGCGCCGGCCAAGCAGGGCCACCGGCTCAAGCTGCTCTACATGGCCCAGATCGGCGTCGCGCCGCCGCGCTTCTCCGTCCACGTCAACAGCCGCCAGCGCATCACGCGCGACTACGCGTACTTCCTCGAGAACCGCCTGCGTGACCGCTACGCGCTCGAGGGCATCCCGCTGATCATCGACTTCGTCGAGCGCAAGAGCCGCCGCCGGGCGGCCTGACCCGCCTCGGTACGCTCGGCTGATGGGCAAGGTCTTCGAGGGCATCGACGAGCGCCTGCGGGCGTGGATCGCCGCGCAGCCGCTGTTCTTCGTCGGGACGGCGCCGCTCGCCGGCGACGGGCACGTCAACGTGTCGCCGAAGGGCCCGATCGGGACGCTCCGCGTGCTCGACGCGCACACCGTGGCCTACCTCGACGGCGTCGGCAGCGGGGCGGAGACGATCGCCCACCTGCGCGAGAACGGCCGCATCGTCGTGATGCTCTGCGCCTTCGCCGGGCCGCCGCGGATCCTCCGCCTGCACGGCCGCGGGACGGTCCACCTGCCCGGCGGGGAGGGCTACGACGCGCTGCTCGCGGCATGCGCGTTCGACGAGCCGTCCGTCCCGCAGGCGCGCCGCTCGATCGTGCGCGTCGACGTCACGCGGGTCGCGGACTCGTGCGGGTACGGCGTGCCGCTCCTGCGCTTCGAGGGCACGCGGGAGCACGCGGAGAAGTGGGCGGCCAAGCGGCTGCGCACGCGCGGGCCGGACGCGATGCGCGAGTACCAGGCGCAGCACAACACCGTCAGCCTCGACGGGCTGCCGGCGGTCGACGTCCGCTGAAGCGGCGCCGCCGGCGGTCACGTCGCGGGGCGCCCGACGCGGAGCCGCGCCGCCCGGACCACGACGCCGGCGTGGACGCCCGCCGCCAGCCACCCGGGCCGTTCGGCACCCGTGGCCGCGACGCGCACGCGCGCCGGCGCGGCAAGCCCGCGGCCGCGGACCGGGAACGCGACGCGCTGCCCGTCCTCCGCCATCTGCACGCAGCGCGCGGCGAGCGCGAGCGCGAATCGCAGCCCGCGGGCGCGGACCCGCGCCTCCAGCGCCCACGCCCCGGCCGGGTCGCGCGCCGCGATCGCACCGTCGTCCGCCCACGCGAACGCCGCGGGGATCTTCGGCAGGGCCCAGTTCTCCCGCCCGCCCCGCAGCGACGCCGCCGAGTCGACCGCGATGAAGGCCACGTGGCCCGCGGGGACGACGCCGTCGAGCAGCAGCGCCGGGCAGCCGGCGAGCTCGTGGTACGTCCCGACGGGCGTGTCGAGATAGCGGACGAACGCCCCGACGGTGACCGGCACCCGGACGCCGGCGGGCATCGCGGCGGCCGCGCCGGGGCGTGCGCGGTGCCACCACACCACCGCCTCGAGCCGGCAGTCCCACGGCGCGGGCGGCGCAGCGCCGGGGCCCGTCATGCGTCCAGCTCCCGGGCCGGCGCGCCGGAGCGCCGGAGCGCGTCGTCTACTCTTCTTCGACTTGCCAGCTCCTCGCGCGCGGCGAGCAGTCGGCTCGACGGCCCCAGCGGAATGGCCGCCCGTTTCCACCGACACCTCAGGAGCTGTCCCCCGACCGAATGAGCGCGATGCCCGACAACGAGTACCTGTTCACGTCCGAGTCCGTGACGGAAGGCCACCCGGACAAGATCGCCGATCAGATCTCCGACGGCGTGCTGGACGCGGTCCTGCGCGACGACCCGTACGGGCGCGTGGCGTGCGAGACGCTCGTCAACACGGGCCTCGTCGTCGTGTCGGGTGAGATCTCCACCACGACCTACGTGGACATCCAGGACGTCGCGCGCCAGACGATCCGCAAGATCGGCTACACGGACGCCGACCTCGGCTTCAGCGCGGACTCCTGCGCCGTCATCAACGCGATCGACAAGCAGTCGCCGGACATCGCGCAGGGCGTCGACGCGGCGTACGAGACCCGAACGGACCCGTCGGACGACGATGAGCTGGACGTCGCCGGCGCCGGCGACCAGGGCATGATGTTCGGCTACGCCACGCGCGAGACGGACGAGCTGATGCCGCTGCCGATCTCGCTGGCGCACAAGCTCGCGCACCGGCTCGCCGACGTGCGCCACGCCCAAGTCGTGCCCTACCTGCGGCCCGACGGCAAGACGCAGGTGACCGTCCGCTACAAGGACGGCCGTCCGGTCGAGATCGAGAAGCTGCTGATCTCCACCCAGCACCGCGAGGGCGCCGAGTCGCTGATCCCCGACGACCTGTGGGAGCACGTCGTCGAGCCCGTGCTGCCGCGCGAGCTCTACGACGCGAAGAAGCTGCGCAAGAACTTCCTGGTGAACCCGACGGGCCGGTTCGTCATCGGCGGCCCGGTCGGCGACGCCGGCCTCACGGGTCGCAAGATCATCGTCGACACCTACGGCGGCATGGCGCGCCACGGCGGCGGCGCCTTCAGCGGCAAGGACCCGAGCAAGGTCGACCGCTCCGCGGCGTACGCCGCGCGCTACGTCGCCAAGAACCTGGTCGCGGCCGGTCTCGCCGATCGCGTCGAGGTCCAGGTCGCCTACGCGATCGGCGTCGCGCATCCGGTGTCGGTGATGGTCGAGACGTTCGGCACGGAGAAGCTCGGCCGCGCGAAGATCGTCGACCTCGTGAACGAGCACTTCGACCTGCGCCCGGGGGCCTTCCGCGAGGAGCTGCGCCTCCACCGCCCGATCTACCAGAAGACCGCCGCCTACGGGCACTTCGGCCGCGAGGACCACGACTTCACGTGGGAGCGGACGGACAAGGCGGAGGCGCTGCGCGAGGCCGCGGGCCTCGGCGCCGAGGCCGGCACCGTCGCCTGAGCTCGAGCGGTCCGGCGGCTGCGGCGCGCGCCGCGGCCGCCGGTCCTCGTCGCCCTACA
>DATMVH010000111.1:0-3434 GCA_035563395.1 Solirubrobacteraceae bacterium | reverse complement strand
GGACTCCTCCCAGCGCCCCTCGCGGGCCAGCGTCAGCTCGCGGTCGGCGAGCGCCGCGAGGTCGGCCCAGGTCATCACGCGCCGGCGATCTGCGCCCACGACTCGCGCAGCTCGGTGAAGTAGCCGCGGACGAGGTCGATCTTGGCGGCGTCGCTCTCGAGCCGCGCCTCGAGGAGGAGGCGCTTCGAGAAGACGTAGATGCCCTCGAGCCGCTCGGCGATCTCGCCTGCGGACATGTCGAGGGTCTGGAGCAGGTGGTCCACGATCGCCTCGCCGCGGTCGAGCCGCTCCAGCGCCGTGTCCCGGACGCCCTCGCGCAGGGCGGCGGCGGCCTGGAAGAAGAACCGGATCGCGCCGTCGTACAGCATCACGACGAGGCGACCCGGCGTCGCGGTCATGATGCTCTGCTGCTTGTAGGCGGCCGGGGTGGCCGTGGCGTAGGCGGTCAATTGGGTCTCCTGATCCGACGGGGGAACGCCCCGGTGATCGGCGCTGCGGCGCGAGAGTTGAGGGGGTCTAGCGGTTGAGCGCGTTCAGCTGACCGGTCAGCCAGCTCTGCTGCGTCTGCGACTGGCCGAGCGCGCTCTCCATCGCGGCGAACTGCGCCTTCAGGCGCTTCTCCTGCGCGGCGAGGCGGCTCTCCGCGCGCGTGAGGTCGTCGCCGATGCGGCGCGCCTGCTTGTCGATCGTCGTGACGCGCGAGTCGATCATGTCGCCGAACTGGTCGACGAGCTTCTCGACGTCCTGGGCGAAGGCCGGCGTGCCCGCGCCCCCGAGGAGGCGCCGGACGGCCTGCGAGTCGGAGGACAGCGCTTCGGAGAACTTGGCCTCGTCGAAGGTCAGCAGGCCGCTCTTGGCCTGCGTCGCCGAGCTGCCCGGCTTGCCGCTCGAGATCCCGAGGTCGGCGAGGTCGTCGAGCCGCGTGGCGTTGCCGAGCGCGGTGTAGTCCTCGCTCATCTGCAGGCGCAGCTTCGACAGCATGCCGCTCACGCCGCCGTCGCCGAACAGCGCGCCCTGGGCGGCCTGGGTGTTCGACGTGGGGCTCGCGACCTTCTTCTCGCTCAGCTCCCCGCGGGCGAGCGTGACCACGGCGTTGTAGGCCTCCACGAACGCCTTGACCTTGCTGGTGATCCCGCTCTTGTCGAGCGCGGGCTCGCCGACGGTCACGCCGACGGGCTGCGTGGTGGTGGCCTTGAAGGTCAGCGTGACGCCGGCGAGCGCGTTCGAGACGACGTTCGTCGGGCTGCTCTTCTCCACGGGGTCGTTCTCGAGGAAGTACTTCGCGTCCTTGCCCGCCGTCTCGGCCTCGGGCGCCGACAGGCCGCCGCCGGCGGCGCTGAAGTCGGCGGTCTCGCCGGTCGCGCGACTCGAGAGCACGAGCTTGCCGCTCACGACGGCGGCGAAGACCGGGGAGCCGGCCTTGCCGTTGATGGCCGCGGCCACGTCGGCGGCCTTCGCGTTGGCGCCGATGCCGACGGTGACCGGATCCGTGGCGGGGTCCGCGTCGTCGAGCGTGAGCGTCGAGGCCGTCGCGCTCTCCGTCCACGCGTACGTCTTCTGCGCCGAGGAGGCGAGCTGGGTGACCCGGATGGACGTGCCGCCGATCGGCGCCCCCCCGGTGCGCGTGACGGCGACCCGCGCCGGATCGGACGACTCGACGGTCTGGTTCTCCTTCCACGTCGCGACGTCGCGCAGCGCGGTCGCGGCGCTCTTCAGCGCGTCCAGCTTGGACTTGATGTCCTTCAGGCCGGTGGCCTGGGCCTCGACGTGCTTCTGGCGGTAGGTGACGCGCGTCTGGCCCTGCCGCTCGAGCTGCATGAGCTGGGAGACGATCGTCGCGGTGTCGATGCCCGAGGCGACGCCGCTGAGGGCGATGCTCGCCATAACTAGTGGAGTCCTCCGGTCATGAAGTCGAGTGCGGCCGAGGGCGGGAGCGTCCGCAGGACCGCGCCGTCGCGGCCGCGGACCTCGAGCACGAGGCGCCGGCCCGGTCCGGCGCCGAAGTGCAGCTCGCAGCCCATGGCGCGGAGCTCCTCGGCCCGCGCGTACGCGGCGTCGACCTCGGCGAGCACGCTCGCGGGCGGGGTCGGCGGGACGTCGTCCGTGTCATCGGTCGGCCGGAAGCGGCGAGGTTGGTCCGAGGCGAACGCCATGGTGCCCTCTTCATCGGCCGGAATCCGGTGCGCTTGAGCTTCAGCCCACCGAGTTGAACAGAAGGGCGTCGTCCGAGAGCTCCTTGCGGAGCGTCCGCTTGAGCTGGGAGTGGATCTGGCTGACCCGGCTCTCCGAGACGCCGAGGATGTCGCCGATCTCGCGCAGGGTGAGGTTCTTGACGTACAGGAGCACGGCCACTTCGCGGTCGCGCTTCGGCAGGTTCTCGAACGCGCGGCGGAACTTGTCCTTGGCCTGCGCGCGGGCGGCGGCCTCCTCCGGGTCCTGCCGCGTGTCGTCGTCGGCGAGCGTGTCGATGCGCTCGACCGTCGTCTCGTCGTCGGAGATGACCAGCGTGTTGAGCGACGTGACGTCGGAGACGGCGATGTCGTCCTGGCGGCGGCGCAGCTCCTCGGTGGAGATGGCCAGCATGTCGGCGAGCTCGTCGCGCGTCGGCCGGCGGCCGTGCAGGGTGGTGAACTGCTCGCGCGCCTTGTGGATGTCGCGCTCCCACCGGCGCAGCGAGCGCGGCGCCCAGTCGAGGCGGCGGAGCTCGTCCAGGACGGCGCCGTGGATGCGCGTCCAGGCGAACTGCTCGAGCGTCGCGCCCTTCCCCGGGTCGAAGCGGTCGATCGCGGCGATCAGCGCCTCGAGCCCGCAGGAGATGAAGTCCTCGACCTCGCAGCGCGCAGGCAGCTCCCGCACCTTCTTGAAGACGATGTACTTGACGAGCGGCGCGTACGTCATGACGAGCCGGTTGCGGACCTGCTGATCGCCGGTGGCCTTGTACTCGCGCCACAGCGCGAGCGCGTCGTCCGCGGAGACCCGTCGCTTGGCGGGCGTCGTCATCGTCATCATGGCGGGGAAGCTCCTGAGGGGGTGAGTCGGGTCCTACTGCCGGGTCGCTGGTCGTATCGGCCATGGGGTCCGGGCCCTACATCACCGGTTCGGGGTAATGACCTCCCGCTCGAGTGAGAACGCCCACACAAGGACCTCTGCCACCGCCATCCACAGCTCCTCGGGAACCTCCTGGCCGACGTCCATCGCGGCGAGCGCGGCGGCGAGGTTCGGGTCCTCGCGCACGGGCACGCCCGCCGCGCGCGCGTGCTCGAGGATCCGCTCGGCGACCGCGCCGCGGCCCGTGGCCACGACCGTCGGCGCGCCCGAGCCGGTGTAGCGCAGCGCGGTCGCCCGGCGGCCCTCGCCCGGCGGCGGCGCCGGGTCCGGAGGCGGGTCAGGCATAGGCGTCGAACGGTTGCCGGCGCGCGCTGACCCGCACGGAG
>DATMVH010000110.1:0-2064 GCA_035563395.1 Solirubrobacteraceae bacterium | reverse complement strand
ACGTCCGCGCGGGCGGCGAGCGCGGTCTGCAGGTCGCGCGCGGCGCGCGCGGAGCCCGCCGCGTCGAGCTCCAGTCCCGTGCGCTCGAAGGCGACGCGCACGCGGCTCAGACGCGGGGCAGCAGGCGAGGAACGCGCACGGGCGCGCAAGGCTAGCCCGTCCACGGCGTCGTGTGCCGCGAATCTGCCCGACCGGCCGAGGAGGCGCCGCCCGCCGGCGCCCGGCGAGGTGTTCCCCGGCACGAGCTAGGCTGCTCGCCGCCGTGCCCTTGCCCCGTCCCCGCACCGCCGCCGGACCGCTCAGCTAGCGTGGCCGGTCCGCGCGTCGTCATCGGCGCCCCGCTCTACGGGCAGTCGGAGCACCTGCGCGAGGCGCTCGGCTCGCTGCTTGCGCAGACGTACCGCGACTTCCGCCTCGTGCTCGTCGACGATCGCTCCCCCGACGACACGGTGGCGGTGGCGCGCGCGGTCGCGGGCGAGGACCCGCGGGTGGAGATCCACGTCAACCTGCGCCGGCTCGGCATGCTGCAGAACACGAACCGCGCCTGGGCGCTGTCCCGCGAGCGCCATCCGGGCGCCGAGTTCTGGGCGCTCGGCTCCGACCATGACGTGTGGGCGCCGGAATGGCTCGAGCGGCTCGTCGCCGCGCTCGACGCCTCGCCCCGCGCCGTGCTCGCCTATCCGCGCACGCAGCGCATCGACGCCGCCGGCCGCGTCGTGCGCGGCTCCTGGCGCTTCAGCACGGCGGGCATGGAGGACCCGCGCCGCCGGCTGCACCACTGCCTGCGCCGCATGGTCAGCGGGGATATGATCTACGGGCTGTTCCGGAGCGCGCCGCTCGACCGGCTCGGCTTCTACCGGCCGGTGCTCGCGCCCGACCGGCTGCTCCTCTCGGAGCTCGCGCTCGAGGGGGAGTTCGTGCAGGTGCCCGAGCTGCTGTGGAGCCGCCGGCACGTCGGGCTCGCGTCGCTCGACCGCCAGCGCCGGGCGTTCTGGCCGGACTCATCGCCGCCGGCCGCCGCGCGCGTGCCGTGGTGGATCGCGCACACGCGCGACGTCGCCCGCCGCCACGGGACCGTCTTCGCGGCGCGCCACTACGCGCCGCCGAGCCTCGCCTTCCAGGTCACGAGCCGCGCGCACCGCGTCGTCGGCGCCGCCGTCGTCCCGCCGGTGCGCGCCGCGATCCGCACGCCGGCCGGGCGCCGCGTGGTCCGCGCGGCGGTCCTGCCGGCGGTGCGGGCCTCGCGCGAGGTGCTGGAGCGGCTGTCGGAGGAGGACGCGGAGGCGCCCCGGTGAGCCGCCCGCGGGTGGTGGTCGGCGCGCCGCTGTTCGAGAAGGAGCGGTGGCTGCCCGCGGCGCTCGAGTCGCTGCTCGGCCAGACGTTCCGCGACGTGGCCTTCCTCCTCGTGGACGACCGCTCGGGCGACCGGACCGCGGAGATCGCGCGCGCGTTCGCCGCGCGCGACCCGCGCGTGCAGGTCCACGTCAACGACCGGCGGCTGGGCATGCTGGGCAACACGAACCGGGCGCTGGCGCTGGCGCGCGAGCGCTTCCCGCAGGCCGAGTACTGGGCGCTGGGCTCGGACCACGACGCCTGGGACCCGCGCTTCCTCGAGGTCCTCGTCGGGCTGCTCGACGCGCATCCCCGTGCCGTCCTCGCCTATCCGCTGAGCCGCCGCATCGATGCGAACGGCGCGCTCTACCCGGGCCAGAAGCCGCCGCCGCGGCTCGACACGCGCGGCGTCGCCGACCCGCGCGCCCGCGTCGCGCACGCCTTCGGCCGGATGGCCGCGGGAGACATGATCTACGGCGTGTTCCGGCTGTCCGCGCTGCCGGAACGCCTCTATCGCCCCGTGCTCGTGCCGGACCGCCTCCTGCTGACCGAGCTCGCCGTCGCCGGCGAGTTCGCGCAGGCCGGCGAGGTGCTGTGGCACCGGCGCTTCCGCGGCCTCGCCGACCTCGAGCGCCAGAAGCGGGCGTTCTTCCTCGACGGCGTCCCGCGCTACGCGGCCGCGCCGTGGTGGGCGCAGCACACCGCGCTGCTGGTGCGCGACGCCGCCGCCGG
>DATMVH010000109.1:0-4397 GCA_035563395.1 Solirubrobacteraceae bacterium | reverse complement strand
TATGACGGACCCTCGGCGGCCGCGGCCCAGCGGACCGCAGCGCGTGTCTGCGCCTGGTCCGCGGGAACGATGACGCGCAGGTTGGCGATCGCGCGCGCCCAGGACAGGTCCTCGATCGAGTGGTGCGTCGGGCCAAGCTCGCCGTAGGCCATGCCCGGGCTCTGGCCGCAGAGGATCACGTGCGTGTCGCTGTAGGCGACGTCCGCCTTGATCTGCTCGAGCGCGCGGCCGGTCAGGAACGGCGCGGCGGCCGAGACGAAGGGGATCAGCCCGCCGTTGGCGAGGCCGGCGCCGACGCCGACGAGGTCCTGCTCGGCGATGCCGACGTTGATGAGCCGGTCGGGGAACTCCTTGCGGAACTCCACGAGGTTGCTGGAGCCGACGGAGTCGTTGCAGACCGCGACGATCCGCTCGTCCGCGCGGGCGAGGTCGATGAGGGTGTCGGCGAACGCCTTCCGGCAGTCGTAGGTCTGCGCGTCCGCGGCCAGTCGGAAGGTCATCGGGTCAGCTCCTCGATCGCGGCCTGCACCTGCTCGGCGGACGGGACCTTGTGGTGCCACTCCACCCGATCCTCCATGAAGGAGACGCCCTTGCCCTTGATGGTGTTGGCGATGACGGCCACCGGCTTGCCCGTCTGCGAGGGGGCGAAGGCCTCGAGCAGCGCCGCGTGGTCGTGCCCGTCGACGTCGCGCACCTCGAAGCCGAAGCTCGTCCACTTGTCGGCCAGCGGCTCGAGCTGCTTCGTGTCCTCCGTGCGCGCGCCCTGCTGGAGCCGGTTGCGGTCCACGACCGCGGTGAGGTCGTCGAGGTCGTAGTGCGCGGCGGTCATGGCCGCCTCCCAGTTGCTGCCCTCCTGCAGCTCGCCGTCGCCGAGGACGACGAACGTGCGGTACGGGAGGCCCCGCAGCCGGGCGGCGAGCGCACAGCCCACGCCGACGGGGAAGCCGTGGCCGAGCGGGCCGGTGTTGGTCTCGACGCCGGGCACCTTGGTGCGGTTCGGGTGCCCGTTGAGCTCGGACAGCGGCGCCATGAACGTGTCGAGCGCGGCGCGGGGGAAGAAGCCGCACTGCGCCAGCGTGGCGTACAGCGCGCCGGCGCAGTGGCCCTTGCTGAGGATGAAGCGGTCGCGGTCGGGCCGGTCGGGCTGCGTGGGGTCGACGTCGAGGACCGCCGCGAAGAGCGTGACGAGGATGTCCGTGACCGACAGATCGCCGCCGATGTGGCCGAGGCCGGCTTGGTCGATCGTGGAGACGACGCTGCGGCGCACGTCGGCCGCCATCTCCTCCAGCAGCCGGACGCGCTCGGTGTGGCCGGCGCCTTCGATCCGCTCGCGGAGGCCGGCCCACTCGCGGGCTGCCGAGGTGTCCGCCGTCAGCGGTGAACCGCTAGTCGCAGTTGAATGGATATGCACAACCGGGAAGATAGCGCGTGTGTGCGCCATCTCAAGCAACAGCCGGCGGGATGTCCGCACGGGGACGGACGCGCGCGGCGCCGAGCGACGGCGGACGGCGCGCCGCCTGGCTTCGCGGGGGCTGCGGAGCGCGCCGCGGCGCGCGGCGTCAGGCGGCCGCGGGGTCCGGCTCGGCGAGCAGCCGCTCGGCCGTGGTGCGATCGGTGATCAGCACGTTGATCCAGCGTCCGCGGATCGCGCCGCGGATCGCCTCGTACTTCCGCGCGCCGCCCGCGATGCCGACGGAGCGATCGGTCGAACGGAGCTGCTCCAAACTCACGCCGATCACCCGGCGATCGACCTCCGAGTCGACGCGCCGTCCGTCCGCGCCGAAGAAGCGCAGGCAGATGTCGCCGACGGCGCCGCGCTCCCCGAGCGCCGCGAGCTCCGGCTCCGAGAAGATGTTGCCGCTGCTCTGCAGCAGCGTCGACGGCTCGAGCGCCCCGATCCCGACCAGCGCGAGCGTCACGTCGCCGAGCTGCTCCAGCGCCTCGCGCACGAAGCGGTCCTGCATCAGGGCCTCCCGCGCGGAAGGCGACGCGGCGATGCCCGGCGTGAGGAGGAAGGTGGGCTGCGCGCCCGTGAGATCGGCGAAGCGCTGCGTGAGGCGGGCGGCGTGCGCCTCGGCGCCGGGGCTGCCGACGCCGCCGAACAGCTGGATCGCGCGCTCCGCGCCGGCCCGCGGGAGGGGGCGCATGGCGTCGACCGCGGCGAGCAGGGTCGCGCTCCACGACGAGATGCCGACGACGTCGCCGCCGGTCAGCGACGTCTCCAGGTAGTTGGCCGTCGCGACGCCGAGGTCGTGGATGATCCCGCTCTCCGACTCGTCCAGGCACTCGACCACGACCGCCTCGCGGAGGCCGTAGCGCGCCTCCAGCGCCTCCTCGAGCGCCGTCTGGACTCCCTCGGGCACGACGACCGTCGTGCGCACGATGCCCTCGACCTCCGCCTGCTTGAGCAGCCGCGACACCCGCGCCTGCGACACGTGGAGCCGGCGGGCGATCTCCGGCTGGTTGACGCCGTGCTCGTGATAGAGGCGGGCGATCTTCGTCATCAGCCGCAGCTGCTCCTCGCCGCGCACGCGCGCGAGACCGGAGCGGAGCGGGCGGGGCGTCGCCATGGACGCATCGTAGGGGCGCCCACCGCCGGCGGCGGCCTCAGAGCTCCTCGGCGATGTGCGGCGCGGCGCGGTCGAACACGCGGTAGCCGAGCGCGCACACCGCGACGAGGATGCCGAGCGGGACGAGGAGCCGCAGCGTCCCGCCGGCCGCCGCGGCGGCCGTCGGCGCCGCCGGGTCGATCACCGCGTGGCGGAACTGCTCGAGGATCGCGGCGACCGGGTTCATCATGATCAGCTCCTGCACGGTCTTCGAGACCCCGATCGTCTCCACCGCGTAGATGACCGGCGTGCCGTAGAACAGCGCCTGCAGCGCGACCTCCCAGATCGGCTTGACGTCGCGGTAGCGGACGTAGAGCGCCGAGAGGAGCATCGCCAGCCCGAGCACGAGCGCCGCGAGCAGCAGCACGAGCACGGGCGCCTGCAGCCACGACCAGCGCGGCCGCACGCCGGAGGCCACGGCGAAGGCCATGACCACGAGCAGGTTCAGCACGAGGTTGAAGCCCGCCGTCAGCACCACGGAGACCGGGATCGCCATGCGCGGGAAGTGGATCTTGCGCACGAGCCCCTCGCGGTCGACCACCGACCCGACCGCGCCCGTCCCCTCCTGGAAGAAGGTGAAGAGCACGATGTTGGCCAGCAGCACGACGGGATAGAAGGCGACGCGGTCGCCGATCTTCACGAACTCCGTGAAGACGAGGTACAGCACGCCGAACAGCATCAGCGGCCGGACGAGCTGCCACAGGTAGCCGAGCGCGGAGCCGAAGAAGCGCAGCTTGAACTCCGTGACGGCCAGCGTGGCCGCGAGGTAGGCGAAGCGGCGCGCGCTGCCGCCGAGCGCGGAGGGCCCGGGGATCGGCGGGCCGAGCTCGTGCGCCCGCGTGTTCGCGACGGTCACGCCGGCGCCCGGATTCCGCGCTCGTAGCGCATGACGCACGGCAGGTCGACGAGCCCGCCCGAGCGGTGCACGGCGGTGACCACCGCGGAAGCCAGCTGCGGCCGGCGGTCGATGATGGGCGCGCCGCCGGCGTGGACCATCCACGGCGTGAGGTGCACCCGCCCGGGAGCGAAGACGTTGCGGAAGGTGACGGAGAAGACGGCCTCGTCGCCCGCGGCATGGGTCCCGGAGGGCGCGTCGCCGTCCTCGTTGGAGATCGCCCACAGCGGATCGTGGCGGTCGTTCTCGAGCAGGAAGGCGATCGCCGGCTCCGTCACGGCGGCGTGGAAGCGGACGCGGACCGACAGCGTCGTCTCGGCGCCCTGCGGGAGTACGTCGGCGCGCGCGCCGTCGACCTCGAACCACGCCTCGGCGATCTCCGCGGTCCCGTCGCCGACGCGGCCCTCGTCACCCTCCTCCGGCCGGGCGCCGTCCCGGTCGAAGTTGCGCTGCAAGTAGCGGGCGCCGACGTCGCCCGGTGCGCCGATCACCTCCACCCGGCCGCGCTCGAGCAGCACCGCGCGGTCGCAGAAGCGGTTCACCGCGGCCATGTCGTGGGTGACGAAGAGGATCGTCTTGCCCTCGTCCTTGAGCCGCTGGAACACGTCGAAGCACTTCTGCTGGAAGGCGGCGTCCCCGACGGCCAGGACCTCGTCGATGAGCAGCACGTCGGCGTCGACCTGGCTCATGACGCTGAACGCGAGCCGGACCTGCATGCCCGACGAGTAGTTCTTGAGCTTGAGGTCGACGAACTCCTCGAGCTCGGCGAAGGCGATGATGCTGTCGAAGCGGCGCAGCGCCTCCTTCGGCGAGAGCCCGAGCATGATCCCGTTGATCAGCACGTTGTCGCGCGCCGGCAGGTCGGGGTTGAAGCCGACGCCGAGCTCGATGAA
>DATMVH010000108.1:0-2458 GCA_035563395.1 Solirubrobacteraceae bacterium | reverse complement strand
GCCCGCGGTCGCCGCGGTCGCCGCGGCCGTTGCCGCGGCCGCCGCCCATCGTCGGGTCGCCGGTGCCGACGGAGCGCAGCTCGTCGGCGGACTTGCCGGCGATGTCGGGGTCCTCGGCGAGCCGCAGGCCGATGCGGCCGCGCTCCTTGTCGACCTCGACGACCCGGACGTGGATCTCGTCGCCCTTGTTGAGCACCTCCTCGACCGTCGCCGGGCGCTGGCCCGGCGCGATGTTGGAGATGTGCAGCAGCCCGTCCGTGCCCTTGGCCAGCTCGACGAAGGCGCCGAACGTCGTCGTCTTCACGACCTTCGCGCCCGGGAACTCGTCGCCGACCTCGACCTCCTTGGTCATGCCGCGGATGCGCTCGACGAGCGCGTCGCCCTGGGCGCCGGTCTGCGCGTACACCCGCACCGTCCCGTCGTCCTCGACGTCGATCTGCGCCTCGTACTCCTCCGACAGGCCGCGGATCGTCTCGCCGCCCTTGCCGATGAGCAGTCCGATCTTGTCGGGGTCGATCTGGATGGACGAGATGCGCGGGGCGAACTCGGAGAGCTCGCTGCGCGGCGCCTCGATCGCCTCGGCCATCTTGCCGAGGATGAACATCCGCCCGCTCTTCGCCTGCGCGAGCGCGTCGCGCAGGATGTCGAAGGTCACGCCGGTGATCTTGATGTCCATCTGGAGCGCGGTGATGCCGCGCTCCGTGCCGGCGACCTTGAAGTCCATGTCGCCGAGGTGGTCCTCGACGCCGGCGATGTCCGTGAGGACGATGTAGTCGTCGCCCTCCTTGATGAGGCCCATGGCCACGCCCGCGACGGGGCGCTTGATCGGCACGCCGCTGTCCATCAGCGAGAGCGAGGAGCCGCACACCGAGGCCATCGAGGAGGAGCCGTTGGACTCCAGGATGTCCGACACCACGCGGATCGTGTACGGGAACTCGTCCTGCGACGGGATCATCGGGACGAGCGCGCGCTCGGCGAGGGCGCCGTGGCCGATGTCGCGGCGCTTGGGGCCGCGCATGAAGCCCGCCTCCCCGACCGAGAACGGCGGGAAGTTGTAGTGGTGGAAGTAGCGCTTCGACGTCTCGAGCCCGAGGTTGTCGAGGCGCATCTCCTCGCGCGTGGTGCCCAGCGCGACGACGGACAGAGCCTGGGTCTGGCCGCGGGTGAAGAGCGCGGAGCCGTGGGCGCGCGGGAGCAGGCCGACTTCCACGGAGATCTGCCGGATCTCGTCCGCCGAGCGCCCGTCGGGGCGGCGCTTCTGCACCGCGATCCGCTGGCGGATGATGTCCTTCTCGAGCCTGTCGAACGCGAGCTGCGCGCGCTGCCGGTACTCGGCGTAGGTGTCGGCGCTCGGGTCGCCGGAGTACTTCTCCAGCACCTCCGCCTCGACGGCCTTCGTGGCGTCCTGACGCGCGAGCTTGTCTTCCACGGAGGTGGCCTGGTCGAGCGCCTCGCCGTGCGACTGCTGGATCTCGCGGACCAGGTTCTCGTCCACGGACGGAGCGGTGATCTCGAGCTTGGGCTTGGCCACCCGGTCGGCGAGCTCGCGCTGGGCGGCGCAGAGCTTCTTGATCTCCCCGTGGGCGATGTCGAGCGCGTCGAGCATCTCCGCCTCGGGGATCTCGTTGGCGCCCGCCTCGACCATGAGGATGGCCTCGTCCGTGCCGGCGACGACGAGGTCGAGGTCGGCCTCGAGCTGCTGCTCCTCCGTCGGGTTGACGACGAAGTTGCCGTCGACCTTGCCGATGCGGACGGCGCCGACGGGCGTCGGGAACGGGATGCTCGAGACCATCAGGGCCGCCGACGCGCCGTTCATGGCGAGGATGTCGTACGGGCGGTCGTGGTCCACCGACAGCGGGATGGACACGAGCTGGGTCTCGTACCGCCAGCCCTTCGGGAACAGCGGGCGCAGCGGGCGGTCGATCATGCGGGCGATGAGGGTCGCGGACTCGCCCGCGCGGCCCTCGCGCTTGAAGAACGAGCCGGGGATCTTGCCGGCGGCGTACATCCGCTCCTCGACGTCGACCGTGAGCGGCATGAAGTCGATGTCGCGCAGATTGCCGGCGGTCGCGGTCGACAGTACGCGCGTGTCGCCCGAGGCGACGAGGACGGCGCCGGACGCCTGCTTCGCGAGCCGTCCGGTCTCGAACACGATCTGGGCCCCGCCGATGTCGACGGAGACCTCGTGCACTTCTGACATGTGTTCCTTTCTGAGCCCGCCGCTCGGTCTGCTGACGGGCGCTTCTTCCACGGATTTCTTCTCCGATAGCGAGGCGCTCCATGGTAGCTGCCCGCCCGCCGGGGTATCCGCGCCGAATGCCGTCCCGGGTCGTCCTCTTCGGTGCCACCGGTCACACCGGCCGCCTGTGCGCCGAGCGCCTCGCCGCCCGCGGCGAGCGACCGCTGCTGGCGGGGCGGTCCGAGGCGCGGCTCGGGGCCCTCGGCGCCCGGCTCGGGC
>DATMVH010000107.1:0-4421 GCA_035563395.1 Solirubrobacteraceae bacterium | reverse complement strand
TCGGTTCGCAGCGGGCTGGCGGCGGCCGGGGACGTGGCGGCCGTGGTCGTGCACGACGCCGCGCGGCCGCTCGTCGACCCCGCCCTCTTCGAGGCCACGCTCGCAGCGCTCGCGGAGGCCGACGCGGCCATCGCCGCCGCGCGCGTGACCGACACGGTGAAGGAGGCGGGGGCGGACCGCGTCGTCGTCCGCACGCACGACCGCAGCCGGCTGTGGGCGATCCAGACCCCGCAGGCCTTCCGCGCCGCGGTCCTCCGCCGCGCGCTCGCCGCGGGCGAGGACGTGCTCGCGCAGGCGACCGACGACGCCTGGCTGGTCGAGCGCGAAGGCGGGACCGTCCGCGTGGTCGAGGCCTCGCCGGCGAACTTCAAGATCACGACGCCGCACGACCTGCGCGTCGCGGAGCTGCTGCTGAGCTGACGCGCGGCGGCGCGCCGGCGCGGCCGCGCTCATAGCATGGGCCGTCCGTGCTGACCGACTACCACGTGCACCTGCGACCGGACGGCGAGGACACGCCGCCGGAGCGCTACTTCACCGCGGCCAACGTCGAGCGCTACCGCGAGGCGGCCGAGGAGCGCGGCATCGCCGAGCTCGGCGTGGCCGAGCACATCCACCGCTTCACGCAGGCGCTCGACATCTGGCAGCACCCGTGGTGGCGCAAGTGGGCGCGCGACGACGTCGACGACTACTGCGCCTTCGTGCGCGGGGAGACCGACCTGCGGCTCGGCATCGAGGCGGACTTCGTGGCCGGGCGGGAGGACCGCATCGCCGCGTTCCTCGACGCCCGGGAGTGGGACTTCGTCGTCGGCTCCGTGCACTTCGTGCGCGACGCGGCGGTCGACCTGGAGGGCCCCGACTGGGAGCACGTCTGGGGCCGCGGGGACTCCGCCGACCGGATCTGGCAGCGCTACTTCGAGACGCTGGCCGAGGCGGCGCGATCCGGCCTCTACGACGTCATCGCCCATCCGGACCTCGTCAAGGTGTGGGGCCGCGCGCGCCCGGCGCCGGAGCGCGACCCGCGGCGTTACTACGAGCCCGCGGTCCAGGCCATGCTCGACGCCGGCGTGGCGATGGAGGTCTCCACCGCCGGACTCCGCAAGCCGGCCCGCGAGCTGTATCCCGCGCGCCCGCTGCTCGAAATGGCGGTCGACGCGGGCCTGCCGATCGCGCTGTCGAGCGACGCGCACGTCCCCGATCAGCTCGGCCACCGCTACGAGGAGGCCGTCGCGGAGCTGCAGGCCGCCGGCGTGCGCGAGATCTGCGTGTTCGACCGCCGCGCTCGCCGGATGGAGCCGCTGGGATGAGCGTTCGCACCGGCATCGGGGTCGACACGCACGCGTTCGCCCCCGGCCGCCCGCTGATCCTCGGCGGCGTCGACATCCCGCACGAGGAGGGGCTCACCGGCCACTCGGACGCGGACGTCCTCACCCACGCGATCATCGACGCGCTGCTCGGCGCGGCGGGGCTCGGGGACATCGGCCAGCACTTCCCGGACACCGATCCGCGCTACGCCGGCGCGGACTCGATGGAGATGCTGCGCACGGTGGTCGCCTTCCTCGAGCAGAACGGCTTCACGATCGAGCACGTCGACAGCACGGTTATGATGGAGCGCCCGAGGCTCGCGCCGTACCGCGACGCGATGCGGGAGGGGATCGCGCGCGCGCTCGGCGTCGCGCTCTCCGCCGTCAACGTCAAGGCGACGACCGGCGAGAAGCTGGGCTTCGTCGGGCGCAGCGAGGGAGTCGCGGCGATGGCCGTCGCCACGCTGACGCTCGAGCCGGTGTAGCGGCTGCGCGTCAGGCATCTCGCGCGGACGTCAGGGACACGACGAGGCCTCGAATCGCTCGCCGCCGCGCGCGGTAGCCCGCGACGTAGCAAACGAGTCCACGTTCGAAAGGAGTGGTCGATTCCCCATGGCCACGATCGGCAAGGATCGGATCCTCGAGTTCCGCGGTCAGGACCTCCGTGATCGCGACGGCGACAAGATCGGGTCCATCGAGGAGATCTACCTCGATACGCAGACCGGCGAGCCGGAGTGGGCGCTGGTGCACACCGGCCTGTTCGGCACGAAGCAGACGTTCGTCCCGCTGCGCGACGCGTCCGAGGGCGACGGCGGCCTGAGCGTCCCGTTCGAGAAGTCGCAGGTGAAGGACGCGCCGAAGGTGGACCCCGACGGCCAGCTCTCCCAGCGGGAGGAGTCCGAGCTGTACCGCCACTACGGCTTGGAGTACTCCGAGTCCGAGTCCGACACCGGCCTCGGCGAGAGCGGTGGTGCCGGCACGGGCACGCTGGCCGGGGGCACCACGACGACCGGCGACACGACGGCGCTGCGCGACGACGACACGGCGCGGACGAGCGGCGAGACGACCGTCGAGCGCACGTGGGCCGGCGACGACGACGACGCCCGGACGCGCGGCGACGCCACCACCGACACCGACTCGTTCGGGGGCGCGCCGCCCGTCGGCGACGACGTCTCCGGCCCCGAGACCGACAACGCGATGACGCGCTCCGAGGAGGAGCTCGCCGTCGGCACGCGCGAGCGCGAGGCCGGCCGGGCGCGGCTGCGCAAGTACGTCGTGACGGAGGAGGTCCAGCAGACCGTCCCCGTCAAGCGCGAGGAAATCCGCGTCGAGCGCGAGCCGATCACGGACGCCAACATCGACGACGCGATGGACGGACCGGAGCTGTCCGAGGAGGAGCACGAGGTCGTCCTCCACGAGGAGGAGCCCGTGGCCGAGAAGCGCGTCGTGCCGAAGGAGCGCATCCGGCTCGACAAGGACGTCGAGACCGAGGAGCGGACGGTGTCCGAGAGCGTCGCCCGCGAGGAGGTCGAGGTCGACGGCGACCCCGACCGCTCGACGACGCGGTAGCCCGCACCGACATCCCGCAGGAACCCTCCGGAGGGCCGGCACGCGCCGGCCCTCCGCCGTGCGGGCGGCCCGGCTCCCGCACCGGCCGGTTTTCGCGGCGCCGCCGTTCGGGGTACATCGGCCGGATGCGCGCCATGTTCGTGCTCTACACCCTGCTGATCGCCGCCGGACTCGCGTACTTCACCGTCATCGGGCTCGCGCACTACTGATGCGCTTCCTCCGCGACCAGAGCCTCAGCCTCTTCTTCCTGGCGATCTTCCTCCTCGCCCTCGCCGGCCAGGCCGTGGCCGGGCACAACCTCTACAACGAGGAGGCGGTCCAGCACGCGGAGCTCCTCCGCCAGGCGCCCGAGACCATCTCGTTGCTGCGCTATCTCGCGTCGTCGCACTTCGCACAGGCGGTGACGGAGAACTGGCAGTCGGAGTACCTGCAATTCGCCCTCTTCGCGTTCGCCACCGTGTGGCTGATCCAGCGCGGCTCGACGGAGTCCAAGGAGCCCGGCCAGGAGGGGACGGAGAGCGACGAGGAGCAGAAGGTCGGCCGCTACGCGACCCCGGAGTCGCCGCGCTGGGCGCGGGTCGGCGGGTGGCGCACCAAGGTCTACGGGAACTCGCTTCTCATCGTGATGAGCCTGATCTTTCTGTGGAGCTGGTTCGCCCAGTCGGTGTCGGGCTGGAGTGAGTACAACAGCGAGCAGGTCGATCACGAGAGTGAGACGGTGAGCTGGCTCGCCTACGTGGGATCGAGCGACTTCTGGTTCACCACGCTCCAGAACTGGCAATCGGAGTTCCTCGCGGTCGGCTCCTTTGCGGCGTTCACCATCTACCTCCGCCAGCGCGGCTCGCCGGAGTCCAAGCCGGTCGGCGCCGCCCACGGCGACACGGCGATCGAGGGGTAGGACGGCGGACCGCGGAAGGAACGAGCCGGGCGGCTAGAGTCCGCCGGCGTGCGCACGGTCCGCCTCCACGACACCCGCACGGGCACGCCCCTGGCGCTGGAGCCGGCCGACGGGCGGCGCGTGGGCATCTACGCGTGCGGGCCGACGGTCTACTCCCGCGTGCACGTCGGCAACGCGCGGCCGTACGTGGTCTTCATGCTGCTCGCGCGTTACCTGCGCCACGAGGGCTACGACCCGGTGCTCGTGGCCAACGTCACCGACATCAACGACAAGATCTACGATGCGGCGCGGGCCGCGGAGCGTCCGTCGGACGAGCTGGCGCGCGAGATGACCGCCCACTACGTCGCGGACACCGACCGGCTCGGCCTCGGCCGTCCCGACCACGAGCCGCTGGCCACCGAGATGGTCCGGGAGATCGAGGCGCTGATCGCCGACCTGCTCGAGCGCGGACACGCCTACGCCGCCGACGGGGACGTCTACTTCCGCGTGCGCTCGCTGCCGCAGTACGGCGAGCTGTCGCACCGCGACGTCGACCAGATGGACCAGGGGGAGGGCGTCGAGGGGGCCGAGCGCAAGGAGGACCCGCTCGACTTCGCCCTGTGGAAGGCGCAGAAGCCGACGGAGGACACGGCGTGGGACGCGCCGTGGGGCCG
>DATMVH010000106.1:0-6322 GCA_035563395.1 Solirubrobacteraceae bacterium | reverse complement strand
CGCCGGGGGGCGGGCGCGGCGGTCACCGGCGTCCTCGTCGAGGACGCGCGCCGCCGCGGCGCGACGCTCGTCTACCTGTCGGCGGCCGACGACCGCGTCGCGCGGCTGTACGCGCGGCTCGGGTTCGTCCGGATCGGCACCGCCTGCTTCGCCCACCCGGCAGCGGCGTGAAGCCCCCGCTGGTCGCGCTCGCCGGCGCGCTGACGATCGCGTTCTCCGCGATCCTCGTCCGGCAGGCGTCCGTCCATCCCGTCACGGCGGCGATGTACCGCTGCGCGTACGCCGTTCCGGTGCTCGCCGTGCTCGCGTGGCGCGAGCGGCGCCGCTTCGGCCCGCGCGCACCGGGCCAGCAGCGCCTCGCGGTGCTCGCCGGCGTGTTCTTCGCCGCCGACCTGATCTTCTGGCACGAGGCGATCGAGAACGTCGGGGCCGGGCTCGCGACGGTGCTCGGCAACCTCCAGGTCGTCGTCGTCCCGTTCGCCGCCTGGGCGGTCCTGCACGAGCGGCCGGGCCGGCGGATCCTCACCGCGCTCCCGCTCACGCTGGCCGGCGTGGTGCTGATCTCGGGCGTGCTCGAGGCCGGCGCCTACGGCGAGGACCCGGCGCGCGGCGTGCTCTTCGGGATCCTCACGGGCGTCTCGTACGCCGGCTTCCTCCTGGTCCTGCGCCACGGGAACGAGGACCTCCGCCGGCCCGCCGGGCCGCTGCTCGACGCGACGCTCGTCGCGGCGCTCGTGTCGCTCGCGGTCGCCTTCCTCCTCGGCGTGGACGACCTCGAGCCGGCGTGGCCGTCCGCCGCGTGGCTCGTCGTGCTCGCCCTCTCGTCGCAGGTGGTCGGCTGGCTGCTCATCTCCGTCTCGCTGCCGCGCCTGCCCGCCGCGCTCACCTCGATGATCCTCACCATCCAGCCCGTCGGGTCGGTCGTGCTGGGGATCGTGCTGCTGGGAGAGGCGCCGAGTGGCGTGCAGCTCGCCGGCGCGGCGCTGATCCTGAGCGGCCTCGTGTCGCTCGCGCGCGGACGGCGCCGGCCGCTCAGCGCTCCCGCGGCATCGCGATCCAGAGGATGAGATAGAGCAGGACCTGCGGGCCGGGCAGCGCGCACGAGATGACGAAGGCGGCGCGCACGAGCCACGGTGACCAGCCGAAGCGGCGTGCGATGCCGGCGCAGACGCCCGCGAGGACCTTGCCGCGGGCGGGGCGGACGAGCGCTCGTGAGGAGGACATCACGACGATCCTCGCGCGGGGCCGTGCGCGCCGCATAAAGACGCGTCAGGGCGACAGCCGCTCCGTCCGCCAGCCGTCGCTCTCCCGCAGGTAGTGGACGCGGTCGTGCAGCCGGCTCGGGCGGCCCTCCCAGAACTCCATCGCGTCCGGCCGCAGCACGTAGCCGCCCCAGTACGGCGGGCGCGGGATCTCCTCCCCGCGCCAGCGCGCCTCGAGCTCGTCGAAGCGCCCCTCGAGCTCCTGCCGGTCCGCGAGCACGCTGCCCTGCCGCGACGCCCACGCGCCGATCCGGCTGCCGCGCGGGCGGCTCCGGAAGTACGCGTCGGACTCCTCGGCGGAGACCCGCGAGACCTCGCCCTCCATGCGCACCTGGCGCTGCTGCGCGGGCCAGTGGATGGCGAGCGCGGCGCGGGGGTTCTCCGCCAGCTCGCGCCCCTTGCGGCTCTCGTAGTTCGTGTAGAAGGCCACGCCGTCGGGACCGATCCCGCGCAGCAGCACGATGCGCACGGAGGGACGCCCGTCCGGCGTGGCGGTGGCGAGCGCCGCGGCCTCCGGCTCGGAGACGCCCGCCGCGCGCGCCGCGGCGAACCAGTCCTGCAGCTGGGCGAACGGGTCGCGGGTCACATCGCCATCGCGACGTACTTCGTGTCCAGGTACTCCTCGATCCCCTCGCGGCCGCCCTCGCGCCCGAAGCCCGACTGCTTGACGCCGCCGAACGGCGCCGCCGCGTTGGAGACCATGCCCTGGTTGAGCCCGACCATGCCGGTCTCGAGGCCCTCGACGACCCGGAACGCCCGCTTGAGGTCGCGCGTGTACACGTAGGCGACGAGGCCGTACTGCGTGTCGTTCGCCGCGGCGATCGCGGCCTGCTCGTCGTCGAAGCCGATCACCGGCGCGACAGGCCCGAAGATCTCCTCCTCGAGCACGCGCGCCTGCGGCTTGACGTCCGCGAGCACGGTCGGGTCGAAGAAGTAGCCGGCGCCGTCGCGCTTGGTGCCGCCGAGCACCACCTCGGCGCCCTTGGCGACGGCGTCCTCCACGAGCTCCGCCACCTTGTCGCGCTGCGTGCCGTCGATCAGCGGGCCGACCTTGACGTCCTCCTCCGTGCCGCGGCCGACCTTCATCGCGCCGAGCTTCGCGGCGAGCTTCTCCGTGAACTCGTCCTGCACGCGGCCGGCGACGTGGAAGCGGTTCGCGGCCGTGCACGCCTCGCCGATGTTGCGCATCTTCGCGATCACGGCGCCCTCGACCGCGGCGTCGACGTCCGCGTCGGCGAAGACGAGGAAGGGCGCGTTGCCGCCCAGCTCCATCGACGTCCGCAGCAGGTTCTGCGCGGACTGCTCGACGAGCTTGCGGCCGACCTCCGTGGAGCCCGTGAAGGTCAGCTTGCGCAGCCGCGGATCGCCGATGATCGGCTTGGAGACCTCGCCGGAGGAGCTCGAGGTGATGACGGAGAGCACGCCGGCGGGCAGGCCGGTCTCTTCGAGGATCCGGGCCAGCGCGAGCATCGAGAGCGGCGTCTGCTGCGCCGGCTTGATGACCATCGTGCAGCCGGCGGCGATCGCCGGCCCGATCTTCCGCGTGCCCATCGCCATCGGGAAGTTCCACGGCGTGATCGCGTAGCACGGGCCGACCGGCTGGCGCATGGTGATCATGCGCCCCTGGCCGTTGGCGGCGCGCGCGAAGCGCCCCTCGATCCGCACCGCCTCCTCGGCGAACCAGCGCAGGAACTCCCCCGCGTAGGCGATCTCGGCGCGCGACTCCGCGAGCGGCTTGCCCATCTCGAGCGTCATCACGAGCGCGAGCTCCTCCGTGCGCTCGGTCAGCGCCTCCCACGCCCGGCGCAGGATCTCTCCGCGCTCGCGCGGCGGGTGCGCCGCCCACTCCCGCTGCACGGCGCAGCACGCGTCGAGCGCGGCGCGCGCGTCCTGCTCCGTGGCGTCGGCCACCGCGGCGATCGGCTCCCCGGTGGACGGGTCCTCGACGTCGAGCGTCTCGCCCCCGGACGCGTCGCGCCACTCGCCGCCGATGAACAGCTGCGTGGGGACGCGCTCCAGCGCGCTGCGCTCCTGGTCCGGCGTGATGCTGGTCATGCGGCGACGGTCTCCGTTCCGAGTTCTTGCGAGATGGCGACGTCCAGCGAGTAGTCGATCGGCAGCACGATCAGCGAGGGGACGTCGAGGGACAGGGCGCGGCGCAGCGTCGGGCCGAAGTCGTCGACCGCCTCGATCCGCCACGCCGGCATGCCGAACGCGTCGGCGAGCTTGACGAAGTCCGGGTTGGCGAAGTCCGTCCCGAAGTGGCGGCCGAACTTCTTGTCCTGCTTCCACACGATCGATCCGTACTGGCCGTTCTCCCAGATCACGTTGACGATCGCGGTCCTCAGCCGCACGGCGGTCTCGAGCTCCTGCACGTTCATCAGGAACCCGCCGTCGCCGCTGACCGTCACGACGTGGCGGTCCGGGCGCACGAGCTTGGCCGCGATCGCCGAGGGCAGCGCGATCCCCATCCCGGCGAGCCCGTTGGCGATGAAGACCGTGTCGGGCTCGTGCGCCGGGAACATGCGCGCGATCCACAGCTTGTGCAGGCCCACGTCGGAGATGAGCATGTCCTGCGGCCCGAGCGCCTGGCGGATCTCCCAGAGCGCGCGCGGGGGCTGGACGGGGAACGCGTCGTCGCGGGCGCCGGCCTCGAAGCGGCCGAGCACGATGTCGTCGAGCCGGGAGGACGGCACGTCGTGGCGCAGGTCGCGCAGCTCCTCGGTGAGGCGGGAGAGCACGTGGTAGACGTCGCCGACGAGCTCGACCTCGCAGATGTAGTGGGCGTCGACCTCCGGCTGCGTCGTGTCGATGGCGACGATCGTCTTGTCGGCGCGCGGGTTCCAGTTCTCCGGCGCGTGCTCGACGAGGTCGTAGCCGACCGTGATGACGACGTCCGCGTCGTCGAACCCGGCGAGCGCGTAGTCGCGCGACTGCAGGCCGACGGTGCCCAGCGCATGGTCGTCCTCGTAGTCGAGCGCGCCCTTGCCCATGAAGGTCTCCGCGACGCCGATCCCCGTCGTGCGCGCGAACTGCCGCAACGCGGGGGCGGCGCGGTTGCGGGCCACGCCGTTGCCCGCCAGGACGATCGGGTTCGACGCGGCGCGGATGACCTGCGCGGCCTGCAGGAGCTCGCGGTCGCCCGGCTCGACCCGGTTGGCGCCGGCCGGCACGGGCAGCGGCGCGCCGCGCACCTGCGCCGCCATCACGTCCTCGGGGAGCTCGATGTGCGTCGCGCCCGGCTTCTGCGCCTGCGCGACCTTGAACGCCTTGCGGACCACCTCCGGGATGATCTGCGAGGCCGACAGGCGCGCGTTCCACTTCGTCACCGGGCGCAGCATGGACACCACGTCGATGTGCTGGTGGGACTCCTTGTGCATGCGCTCGAGGTCGGCCTGGCCGGTGAGCGCCACGAGCGGGGCCCGGTCCAGGAAGGCGTCCGCTACCGCGGTCACGAGGTTCGTCGCCCCGGGGCCGAGCGTGCCGAGGCACACGCCGGCGCGCTGCGTGAGCCGGCCGTACATGTCGGCCATGTAGGCGCCGCCCTGCTCGTGGCGGACGGGGACGAAGGCGATCGAGGAGCGCTCGAGCGACTCGTTGAGGTCGAGCGTCTCCTCGCCCGGGATCCCGAAGACGTGCTCGACGCCCTCCGCTTCCAGGCACTCCACGAACAGATCCGACGCCTTCCGCTCCGCCACGACGCTCCTCTCAGCCCTTCCCGCATCCGCAACTTTCCCACCCGCCCGCGTGTCCGGGCTAACGTGTTCCGGCCGGCCGACCCCCGGCGGCACCTCGCTTCGTTCCCCATCATGCCCTGCTTCGCCCGCGTCCTCGCCGCCGCGCTGCTCGTCGCGCTGCTCGGGGCGGCGCCCTCCGGCGCCGCCACGCGCTTCACCATCCGCGGCGCGGGCTTCGGCCACGGCGTCGGCATGTCGCAGTACGGCGCGATGGGGATGGCTGCCGAGGGATGGGGCCACCGCCGCATCCTGGCGCACTTCTACAGCGGCACGGACCTCGGGGTGCTCCGGGAGAACCGCGAGGTGCGCGTGCTGCTGCAGTCCGTGCGCGGCGGCGCCGCCTTCACGGGCGCCAACGCCGGCGCGGGCCTGATCCTGAATCCCGCGCGCACGTACACGGTGCGCGCGCGCAGCGGCGGGCTCGTGGCCCTCGTCGGCCCGCGCGGCCGGGAGCTCGCCGTCGTCGCCCCGCCCCTGCGGGTCACGGGACCGGGCGCCGTGATCCTGCGCGGCCGGGCGGGCAACGGCCGCACGGACGGCGCCTACCGGGGCGCGCTGGAGTTCCGCCCCGGCACCCTCGGCGGGATCAACGCCATCAACGCCGTCGGCCTCGAGGACTACGTGCAGGGCGTCGTTCCCGTCGAGTCGCCGTCGACCTGGCCGCTCGAGGCGCTCAAGGCGCAGGCCGTGGCCGCGCGCACGTACGCCGTCACGACGAGCAAGGGCGGCGACGGCTGGGACCACTACCCGGACACGCGCTCGCAGGTCTACGGCGGGCTCGCGGTGGAGACGGAGGCGACGAACGCCGCGGTGGCGGAGACGGCCGGGCAGCTCGTGACCTACGAGGGGACGCCGGTGGTGACGTACTTCTTCTCCACCTCCGGCGGGCGGACGGAGAACGTGGAGAACACCACGCTCGGCACGGAGCCGCGACCGTGGCTGCAGTCGGTCGAGGACCCCTACGACCACGTGTCGCCGCGCCACCGCTGGGGGCCGATCCGCATGACCTACAAGGCGGCCGGCGCGAAGCTGCGCGGTCTCGTGCAGGGCCGCTTCCGCGGCATCCAGGTCGTCAGCCGCGGGGCGTCGCCGCGCGTCGTCGAGGCCGACGTCCTCGGCACGCGCGGGACCACGCGCGTGAGCGGCGCCACGCTGCGCGCGCGCTTCGGGCTCTACGACACGTGGGCGTACTTCACGTCGATCGCCACGCGGCCGGCGCCGCCGCCGGACGCCGCCGAGGAGACGGGCGGGGCGGAGCCCAATCCGAGCGCCGTGCGGCGGCCGGCCTTCGCCTCGCTCGTCGGCGCGGCGCGGCCGGCGCGC
>DATMVH010000105.1:0-3126 GCA_035563395.1 Solirubrobacteraceae bacterium | reverse complement strand
CTCGTCGCCGGCGCCGGCGAGCCGGCCCACATCCCGGCGCCGCGCGTCGACGCGGTCGACACCACGGGCGCCGGCGACTGCCTCAATGGCGCGCTGGCGGCGGAGCTCGCCCGCGGCGTCGCGCTCGAGGAGGCGGTGGCGTTCGCCGTCCGCGCCGCCGCGCAGTCCACGCTCGCGCACGGCGCGCGGCGCGGCATGCCCGAGCGGGCGGCCGTGCCGCCGTCGTCCTAGTGGCGCGAAGCCACGGGCCGCGCCGGCGAGGAGCGCGCGAGCCGGCCGGCGGAGTACGGCATGCGCGTCCGCAGCTCCTCCTCGAGGTCCTCGTCGTTGACGTGGGAGAAGTCCACGCCGGTCTCCGTCACCACGCCGATGAAGACCTCGACGAGGGCACCGTCGAGCTGGGTGCCCGAGACGCGTCGCAGCTCGCCGATCGCGTCCTCGACGGCGATCGGCGTGCGGTAGGAGTCGCGCGAGGTCATCACGTCGAAGCAGTCGGCGACCGAGAGGATGCGGGCGAGCAGCGGGATGTCGTCCCCGGCGAGGTTGCGCGGGTAGCCGGCGCCGTCGTAGCGCTCGTGGTGGCAGAGGATGATGTCCGCCACCTCGCCGTAGCCGTGCACGCGCCGCACGATGTCGGCCCCGCGCTGCGGGTGCGAGCGGATGAGCTCCCAGTCCTCCGGCGTCAGGTGCCTCGAGGTCAAGGTGTGGTCGGGGAAGGTGAACTTGCCGACGTCGTGGAGGAGGCCGGCGGTGTGGACCATCTCCTGCTCGCGCGCGGGCAGCCCCGCGGCGGCCGCCGTGGCCTTGGCGAAGCGCGCGACCGCGGCGGAATGGCGCGCGGTCATGCGGTCGCGCATGCCGAGCGTCTCGACCATGACGCGCACGACGCCGTGGTGGAGCGCCTCGAGCTCCTCCATCTGCGCACGCAGCTCGTCGCGCTGGCGCTGGGCGTCCACGACCGCCTGCAGCAGGTAGCGCGAGGTGACGAGCATCACGGCGAGCATGGCGATCGCGATGAGGCCCAGTTCCTCGTAGGCGAGCACCGTACCGGCGGTCAGCGCACCCGTGGCCACCTCCCAGGGCAGCACGGGCAGGTAGACCTTCACGACCGCGCGCGGGATGCTCGTCCGGTCGCGCAGGGAGAGGTAGCCGACGATCAGCAGGAAGTTGAGGAAGTTCGTGACGAGGTAGACGGCGAGCACGCTCCAGGCCACCGTCAGCGCGTCGTCGCCGGTGTCGAGCGACGGGCTCCCCAGCGCGTCGAACAGCAGCGCGCCCGCCACGGGGTAGATGGTCAGGGCGGCGATGTTGTTGAACCCGAGCTCCCACGACGGCGGCTCGCGCACCGCCCACGCGAGCACCGCCGCGACGGCGATCAGCGCCGCCGGGGCCGGGCCGAGCAGCACCATGGCGAGCGTCGTGGAGATGAAGGCCGGGCCGAGCCGGACGCTGCCCGTGCGCACGGACAGGAACTGGCCCGCGACGGCCAGCACGAAGAGCGAGGCGAGCAGGTCGAACGGCCGCCAGTCGTCGGCGGTCGTGGCGAGCACGGCGGCCACGAGCGCCACCGCGAGCAGCACGGCTTCCGCGGCGATCAGGATCGCGCGCCGCGGCACCCGTGATCCCGGCCGAACCTTGACAGCGGTGCTCTCGCCCACCCCGGCCAGCGTAGTGCGTGCAGCCGGAAGCCTCAACGCGGGCGCGCTGCGCCCGGACCATACCAGAATCCGGGCAATGGCGTGCGCAGCGGTATCCGATCCGACGTCACGCGTTCGCCGCGCGCGCGTGTGGGCAGTCCCACACAGCAATCCGACGCCGAGGAGGCACCCATGGCCGAGACGCTCGACGAGGTGATGACCCACGACCCGCGCACGGTCGAGCTCGACGACACCGTGCAGGACGCGGCGCGCCACATGCGCGACGGCGACGTCGGCGCGCTCGTGGTCACGGACCGCGGCAGCGTCGCCGGCGTGGTCACGGACCGCGACATCGTCGTCCGCGCGATCGCCGACGGACGCCGTCCGGGCGACGCGCGGGTGCGCGACGTCTGCACCGCCTCGGCGGTGACCGCCACGCCCACGCAATCGCTCGAGGAGGCCGCGCGGCTGATGCGCGAGCACGGGATCCGGCGCATTCCCGTCGTGCAGGACGGCCGGCCCGTCGGCATCGTCGCGCTCGGAGACCTCGCGCGCCGGCTCGACCCGCATTCGGCCCTCGCCGACATCAGCGAGCAGCCGCCGCAGAACTGACGCTCGGGCGCGGTCATCCCCCGATGGAGCTCCACCCGGAGGTCGCCGACGCGCTCGCGGCCGGCGTCCCCGTGGTGGCGCTCGAGAGCACGCTGATCGCCCACGGCCTCCCCCGCGGCCGCAACCTCGAGGTCGCCCGCGAGCTGGAGGCGACCGCCCGCCAGGCCGGCGCCGTGCCCGCGACGATCGCGGTGGTCGGCGGCGCCGTGCGGATCGGGCTCGACGACGCGGCTTTGGAGGCGCTCGCGCTCGGCGGCGGCTTCGCCAAGGCGGGCGTGCGGGACCTCGCGCCGGTGATCGCCCGGCGCGGCTCGGCGGCCACGACGGTGGCGTCGACTTCGGTGCTCGCCGCGCGCGCCGGCATCGCCGTGTTCGCGACGGGCGGCCTCGGCGGCGTCCATCGCGGCGCGCGCGAGACCTGGGACGAGTCCGCGGACCTCTCCACGCTCGCCGCCACGGGGATCGCGGTCGTGTGCGCGGGGGTGAAGTCGATCCTTGACGCCGGCGCGACGCTCGAGCGGCTCGAGACCCTCAACGTGACCGTCCTCGGCTACGGCACGGACCGGTTCGCCGGCTTCTACATCGCCGACTCCGGCCATCCCGTGCCGTGGCGCGTCGACACGCCGGGCGACGTGGTCGCCGTGATGCGCGCCCAGCAGGCGCTCGGCCTCGAGCGCGCGATCGTGGTCGCGAACCCGCTGCCGCCGGACGAGCAGGTCGATCCCGCGCTGCACGATCGCGTCCTCGCGGACGGACTCGCGGAGGCGGAGCGCCGCGGCGTCCGCGGCGCGGCCATCACGCCGTTCCTGCTCGACCGCCTGCACCGCGAGACGGGCGGCGCGACGCTCGAGGCGAACGTGACGCTCGTGCGCCGCAA
>DATMVH010000104.1:0-3894 GCA_035563395.1 Solirubrobacteraceae bacterium | reverse complement strand
CCGCGCTCGCGGCCGAGGCCGCCGCCGCGTTCGGCGCGGACGCCGTCGTCTGCCGCATCACGCCCTCCGCCGGCCACCCCGGCGGCCCGCCGGCCGCCGTCAAGGGCGGCACGCAGGTGCAGATCCTCGACGAGCGCCCGTCCGGGCTCGCCCATGTCGTGGCGACCGGCCGCACGCTCGCCGTGCCGGACGCGCGCAGCTCCGACGTCGTCCGATCCGACATCGCGAGCGAGGTCGACCTCGGCGGCGCGCTCTTCGTGCCGGTCGCCTGGCACGGCGAGGTCCGCCACGTGCTCCTCGTCTCCGTCTACGGCGAGCCGCGCGACTGGACCGCCGCCGACGTCGAGCTCGCCGAGGGGCTCGCCGACCAGGCGGCACTGGGCCTCGCGCTGCAGGAGTCCGAGGACCGCCGCGTCACGCAGTCCGAGCGCGATCACGCGCTCGCCCGCGCGGCGCGGGCCCTCAACGCCTCGCTCGATCGCACCGACATCCTCGAGACCCTCGCGCGCGAGGCGAACCTCGCGGTCGGCGGGAGCGTGGCGGAGGTCTATCTCGTCGACGAGCGCGGCTGCGGCGTCGCGACGGCCGGCCACCAGACGGCCAACGGCTGGCGCGGACACCGGCTCGCCCCCGGCGAGGGCGTCGCGGGCGAGGTGCTCGCCGCCGGCGAGCCGGTCGTGTTCAACGCGATCGAGGAAGACCTCCGCGGGACCGGCGGACCCACGGCGCCGGACCTGCACTCCGAGGTCGGCGTCCCCATGCGCTGGGACGGCCGCCTGCGTGGTGCCCTGTGCGTCCGCTTCCGCGACCTGCAGCACGTGCGCGAGGACCAGCTCGAGGTGCTCGAGGCGGTCGCCGAGCTCGCGGTGTCCGCCTGCCGCAACGCCGACGCCTACGAGAACGCCCGCACCGCCGCCAGCACGGACGCCCTGACCGGCCTCCTCAACCACGGCGCGTTCCAGCTCCGCGTCCGCGAGGAGATCGCCCGCGCCGCGCGCGACAGCCAGCCGCTGTCCTGCGTCCTCGTCGACCTCGACGACTTCAAGCGCGTCAACGACGAGCTCGGCCACCTCGCCGGCGACGCGATCCTGCGCACCGTCGCGGGCGCGCTGCGCGCCGCGCTGCGGCCCTACGACTCGGCGGCCCGCTACGGCGGCGACGAGTTCGTCCTCCTGCTGCCGGGAACCGACGAGCACGCCGCCCGCGCGGTCGTCGACCGCGTCCGGGAGCACCTGCGCGAGGCCGGCGAGAACGGCACGGGACCGACCGCCCGCTGCTCGGTCGGGATCGCCGGCTGGAGCCCCGGGATGGACGCCGACGACCTGCTGGAGCAGGCCGACCGCGGGCTCCTGCTGGCCAAGCGCACGGGCAAGGGCCGCGTCGCCGTCGCGGCGCTGGACACCGACGACGAGCTCGAGCGCCTCGCCGCGTCCGACGGCCCGGTCGCCGTGCAGGCGCTGGTGGCGGCGATCGAGACGCGCGACCACTACTTCCACGGCCATTCGGAGGATGTCGTGCACCTCGCCACGAACGTCGCGATGCTGCTCGGGCAGCCGGCCGGGTTCGTGGAGCACGTCCGCCACGCGGCGCTTCTGCACGACGTCGGCAAGCTCGCCGTCCCGTCCGCGATCCTCGCCAAGGACGGAGAGCTCGACGAGCACGAGTGGAGCGTGATGGCCGAGCACCCGGTGCTGGGCGAGCAGATCCTCCGCCGCCTCCCGCAGCTCGCGGCCTTGGCGCCGATCGTCCGCCACGAGCACGAGCACTGGGACGGCAGCGGCTATCCGGACGGGCTCGCCGGCGCCCGCATCCCGCTCGGCTCGCGCATCATCCTCGCCTGCGACGCCTACGCGGCCATGACGACCCCGCGGCCCTACCGCCCCGCACGCTCGCCGGAGGAGGCCGTCGCGGAGCTTCGCCGCCTCGCCGGCAGCCAGTTCGACCCCGACGTCGTCGACGCGCTGCTCGACGTGCTCGGCGTCGCCTGACGCCGCGCGCGATCAGAAGCGCCGGCGAGGCTCCGGCGTCGGCGTCGGCGCGGGCGGCTCCGCCGGCTGCGGTCGCACGGGCCGGGTCACGAGCGTCGCGCTGAAGGTGAGCCGAGCCGTGCGGTACACGCAGCGATAGCGCCCCAGCAGGCCCACCGTGAGCTGGGCCGCCTGGCCCTCGGTGTCCGTGCAGTCGTTGTCCGGCCGGACGGCGCGCCATGCGCTGTCGGCGCCGAGGCCGAGGGCGAGCGCCGGCGCCCAGGTCGGCACGGTGAGGGCGATCCGGTAGCCCGCCTTCACGGGAATCGTCTCCGCGATGGCGAACTGGGCCGTCGTGCCGAAGAACGGCGTGAGGCGGCGGACGCCGCTGCGCCCCACCACCCTTCCGAAGTTGCGCTCGTCCGTGCGCAGCACGGTGATCCCGGCGCGGGCGGGGCCGCCGAGGTTCTCCTCGAAGAACTCCCGCTGCTGGTCGTCGGGCGTGCCGAGGGAAATCGTCCACGCGACGATCCGCCCGTCCTGCGGGATCACGAAGGCGTCGCGCTCCTCGCCGACGCGGACCTGGAAGCCCGTCGTCCTCGAGACGGCCTGGCAAGGGCTCGCGGGGCAGCTCGGCGCGTTGTCCGTCGCCGTGTCCCCGACTTCGATGATCGCCGCGCCGGCCGGCGGGGCGACCACCAGGCAGGCGGCGAACGCCGCCGAACCGACGCCGGCGGCGAACGCGGTAGCGGCATGCCGGAACCAGCGGGTCATGCCCGCATTGAACACCAGCGTGCGGTCAGGGTTGCTGCACGGCCCGGCGCGACGCGGCGGCCGGCCGCGCCCCGCTCAGACCCGCTGGACGTTGACGGCCTTGGGACCCTTGTCCCCGGTCTCCTCGTCGTACGTCACCTTGGCGCCCTCGGCGAGCGAGCGGTAGCCGTCGCCGATGATGCCGGTGAAGTGGACGAACAAGTCGCGTCCGCCCTCATCGGGCGTGATGAACCCGAAGCCCTTGTCGTCCGAGAACCACTTGACCGTCCCGGTACTCATGCCTTGCATCCACTCCACGTGCTGCGGGGGCCCCAGGGGGTGCGGCCCGAGGCGCCCAATGACGACCGGCCGCCGGCCGGTCCCGACGCTGACAAACCTATGCCAATGCGGTCAGGCAACGCAAGAGCATCGACCAAGAGTTTCACAGGACCGGCGATTTGCAGGGCTTTTACGAACCTCCGAGGGCCCGCGCGGCGTCCGCGATCGCGTCTTCGTCGCCCGGCGCGGGGATCCACGGCAGCCGCAGAGGGTCACCTGAGTACCGCGGGATGACGTGGAGGTGAAAATGGAACACCGTCTGCCACGCCGCCGATCCGCACGAGTTGAGGAGGTTGACGCCGTCGGCGCCGAGGCGCTCGTGGACGCGCCGCGCCATGTCCTGCGCCGCCGCGATGCAGGCCGAGAGGTCGTCGTCCGGCATGGCGAGGAGGTCGCGCGCGTGCGCGCGGGGCACGACCAGCACGTGACCGGGCGTCGCCGGGTTGATGTCCATGAAGGCGATCGTGCGCTCGTCCTCGCGCACGCGCGTCGCCGGGATCTCGCCGGCGACGATCTTGCAGAACAGGCAGTCCGGATCGGATGACATGGCGGCACCGTAATAGGCTGCCGCGCGGATGTGGCCCGACCCCGCCCGCCTCCGTGCGACCGTGGAGCACCTGCAGGGGATCGAGCGACCGTCCGCGTCCGACGGCGAGCGACGGGCCGCGGTGTGGATCCGCGACGAGCTGGCCGCGCTCGGCTGCGAGTCCGGCGTCGAGACGGAGCGGGCGCACGGCTCCTTCGCCGTGCCCCTGCTGCTGCTGTCGGCGGCCGGCGCGGCCGCCGGCCTCACGCGCCGCGGACGCCGCGCCGCCGCGGCGGCCGGTCTCGCGGC
>DATMVH010000103.1:0-6612 GCA_035563395.1 Solirubrobacteraceae bacterium | reverse complement strand
GACGGCACGCTGTCGCTCGACAGCCCGGCGGGCGGGGGGACTCGCGTGCGCGTCGAGATCCCGGTCGCCGGCTCGGCGTAGCGCGCGGCCGGGTGCGGCGACGCGCCGGCGCCGGCGTCAGCCTCGGCGCCTGCGATGTCGCGGCGCTGCGTCGGGGGCGGGCGGCGTGGCCATCGAGGGACGCTCGCCGATCGACGGGTCCGGATAGCGCTGCTTCGGGATCAGCGGGAAGGCGGCCGGATCGGCCGGATCGCGATCGTACGGATACGCGCCGAGGCGCTCGAACTCCTCGGCGTAGAGCCCGAGCCTGTCGCGGTCGAGCTCGATGCCGAGTCCGGGGCCGGCCGGCACGGCGATGCTCCCGTCGCGGCACTCGAGCTTGCCGCCGGCGATCACGTCGTCGCGCAGGTGGTGGTAGTGGGCGTCCGCCGCGAAGGAGAGGTTGGGCAGCACGGCCCCGAGGTGCAGCATCGTCGAGAGCTGGATCCCGAGCTCGCCGGAGGAGTGCACGGCGATCCCGAGCTGGAAGGTCTCGCACACGCCGGCCGCCTTGACGCACGGGCGCACGCCACCCCAGAACGTCGTGTCGAGCAGGATGACGTCGCACGCGGGGTCGAGCACGTTGTGCGCGAGCTGCTCGAAGTCGACCACCACGGTGTTCGTGGCGAGCGGGATGCGCGTGTTCCGCCGCACGCGCCGCATGCCGTTCATGCCCCACGTCGGGTCCTCGAGGTACTCCATCCCCAGGTCCTCGACGTCCCGCGCGAAGGCGATCGCCTGCTCCACGGAGAGCGCGGCGTTCGGGTCGTATCGCAGCCCGTCGCCCGGGAAGGCATCGGCCAGCGCACGCATGACCTCCAGCTCGTGGCGGGGATGGAACACGCCCGCCTTGAGCTTGTGGGTGCGGAAGCCGTGCTCCTCGCGCAGGCGGCGCGCATGCTCGACGACCTGCTCGACGGTCCGGACCTCGCCGTTCCCGGTCTCCGGGTCCGGATGGCGGAAGAACAGGTACGAGGCGAACGCCACGCGATCCCGGACACGACCGCCGAGCAGGTCGTGGACCGGCACCCCGAGCTCCTGGCCGACGAGGTCGAGGCACGCGAACTCGAGCGCGGCATGGAGCTGCGTCCGGTTGTTGTAGAGCGACGCGGTCGGGTTCATGAGCTTGAACCGCAGGTTCTCGTGCTCGCGCGGGTCATGGCCGACCAGGTACGGCAGCAGCGCCATGAACGCCGCCTCGGCGCTCTCGCCGCCGCCACCCATCTCGCCGAGCCCGATCAGGCCGTTGTCGGCCTCGACCTCGACGACGGTGCGCACGAACCGCCCCCAGTGGGCGCCGTTGGCATGGCGCAGCGGGGCCTCGAGCGGAACGCTGACCGACGTGGCCCTGACGTCGACGATTCTCATGTGCTCGCGCCTTCGGTCATGGACGGAAGTGTCGCCCACGCCGGACGGTGGGCGGCTCGGTGCGCGACGAGCGCGTCCGCGAGCAGGCGTGCCGTCATCGCCTCGGCGGGAAGCGGCCGGCCGAAGAGGTAGCCCTGGCCGGGCTGGGAGCCCAGCTGGCGCAACCGCTGCGCCCGCTCCTCGACCTCGATCCCCTCGGCGACCGTCCGGAGGCGGAGGTTGAGGCTCAAGGCGACGATGGCACGCGCCATGATGGAGTCGTCGGGACCCTCGGCGAGCCCGTCGACGAACTCCTTGGCCACCTTGACGATGTCGATCGGGAACCGCTGCAGGTAGCCCAGCGACGAGTAGCCGGTGCCGAAGTCGTCGATGGCGATCCCGACGTCGAGCGCCTTGAGCGCGCGCAGCTGCGCGATGCTCGCCTCCGTGTCGTGCATCATCTCCGTCTCGGTCAGCTCGAGCGCGAGCGTCCCCGGCGCGAGGCCCGGCTCCTCGAGCGCATGCCGAACCTCGTCGACGAGGCCCGGCTGCGCGAGCTGGCGACCCGACAGGTTGACGCTGACGCGCAGCGGCCGGCCGGGGCGCGCGGCTGCCGGCACGCCACCTGCCGGCACGCCTCGCGCAGCACCCAGTTGCCGATCTCGACGATCAGCCCCGTCTCCTCCGCCACCGGCACGAACGCCGCAGGGGGCACGAGGCCGCGCTCGGGGTGGGGCCCAGCGCACCAGCGCCTCGACGCCGCGGATCTCGCCGTCCTGGAGATCGACGATCGGCTGGTAGTGCGCGACCGGCTCGTCGCGCTCGAGCGCCCGCTGGATGTCGGCCTCGAGCTCCAGGCGCGCCATGACCTCGGCGTGCATGCCGGGCTCGAACACCCGGTAGCGGCCCTTGCCGCCCGCGGCCGCGTGCCCCAGGCTGTCGTCGACGAGCTTGAAGCGATCGAGGTCGAGGAACAGCACCGAGACCGGCGTCCCGAGCCGGTGCGAGCGCGACAGCGGGTGGTCCAGGCGGTCGAGGAAGAGCGCGCGGTTTGGCGAGGCCGGTCAGCGAGTCGTTGAACGCCTGGCGCATGGTCTCGACGGTCTTGGCGGCCGCCAGCGCCAGGCTCGCCTGCTCGGCGTAGGCGAGCAGCAGTTGCTGCTCGTTCTCGCTGAAGCGGCGACCCGGATCGGTGCATCCGATCGCGATGCTGCCGACCACCGTGCCGTGCTCGCGCACCGGCGCGGCGATGACCGACTGCACCTGCGCGGCGGCGAAGTCGAGCATCGCCCCGGGAGCGGTGGAGTAGTCGTTCATCACCACGAGGCGCCCCTCGACGATCGCCTGACCGCCGGCGCCCATCCCGACGGGCGCGCGCCGCGTCATCTCGAGGATCTGCGGGCTCACGCCGCGCGTCGAGACCGCGACCATCTGGGAGGCGTCGTTGGCGTCGACGAGCCGCAAGGCCACCACGTCGGCGCCGAGCAGCTCCCCGGCGCCCGCGGCCAGCACCTCCTGCAACGGGGCGCGATGCGACATCGTCTGCTGCAGCTTGGCCAGCTGCTCGAGGAGCGTCCGCCGCTCCTCCAGCGAGGCGAGCAGCCGGGCGTTGTCGGCCGGCTGGCGCTCGCTGCGCGCCCGCAACGCGCGCTCCTCTTCGAGCAGGCGCAGCATGCGGAGCGTGAGCGTCAGGACGCGCGACATCCCGCGCAGCAGGTTCACGTCGTCGCGGGTGAACGCCTCGTCGCCGAGGCGGACCAGCACGAGCCAGCCGGGTGTCGAGCCTTCGAGCGGCACGACGGCCGTGCGGCCCGGCCCGGCCGCCGGCAGGTCGACCGCGTTCGCGCCGGAGCGGGCCACCTCGAGGAGCTCCGCTTCGGAGAACCCGCCCGGCGCGAAAGCCCACCGACGCGGTGACCGCGCCGTCGGTGATCTCGGCGCCGAGCTCGGCCTCGAGCGCCTCGGCCGCCCGCTCGATCGCCTCCGGCACGGCCGCGGCCGCCTGGGGAACCGAGGAGACCACGGCCAGGAACTCAGCGAGCGCCGCGGCGCACGCGTCGTCGGTCGCGGACTGGACGGAAGCGGCATCGCCGCGCATGACCATGCGAGGCCGCCCTGCGGCACCTCGGCGATCATCGTCAGCGACCGCTCCTCGAAGTCCGCGCCGGCGACGAACCGGACGGCCGGCTCGCCGCTGCGTCGATCCAGGGCGAGCGGGTGCAGGATGCCGAACTCGGCGAACGCCGCCGCGTCACGACGCGCGGCCTCGGGAGCGCCCAGGCGCTCGAGGTAGACGTCCAGCGCGGGGCGGTCGTCCAGCTCGTAGACGCGGTCGCCCGCCGAGCGGGTGACCATGATCGGCTCGCCGACCTTCGCCCAGCCGTGCGAGACGCCGACGCCGAACGGCGCGTCGGACGCCAGCATCGCGCCGACCACGGCGCCGCGCAGGACCTGGTCGCCGTGGAACTGATACGTGTCGGCCATCTTGAAGCCGTCGCAGGGGCAGCCGCCGACCGGCGGCACGCCCGCGCCGAGGACGCCGTACGCCCCGCGGATGACATCCTGCTGGTCGCCGGCCAGGGCGTCGGAGAGGAGGAGCATCACCGGCGTCGCCGGAGATCTCGCCGGCCGTCGAGCAGCCGACCAGCGGCACACCGGCCGCGCGGTCGCCGATCCCGGCCAGCAGCGCGGGCGTGGCGAACGCCTCGGAGGCGAAGACGATGAGGAGCTTGGCATTGGCACGCCCGCGGAGGGCGTGCTCGGCGTTCGCGGCGCCTCCCACGCGGGGGTCGGCGTCGGCGGCGGAGCCGACGGCGACCCAGCGGCTGGTGGAAGTCGGGAGATCATGAGTCACGCATCTGGTGATCGGCGCGACGGCAGCCGGTTGAGCGTGCCGCCCGAGTCCGCGCCTCCCGCGGGCGACCGCGCCACGCGGGCGCGCTCAGCGCTCCGCTATGACGCCGCAGGCGTGGCGCGCCCCGCTGTCGCCGGTCTGGAGCGTCGGGGCGTCGGGACCCGGCGCGGGACTCTCCCGCGACTGATAGCGCGACGGGATGTTCGCCAGGTTGTCGGGCGCCGCGTGGATGATGACCGCGCTGCCGTCGGCGTCCAGCAGGGTGCCGAGGTCGAAGCGGTCGGTGGTGTACCGGGCGTAGGCGGTGCCGTCGCCGAGGACGAGGAGCGGCGGCATGTCGCCGGCGTGCCCGCCGTGGTCCGTTCCCGCCGGGTTCAGGTGACCGCCGGCGGAGAAGAACGGCGACGGCTGCCCCGTCGCGTCGACCGCAGCGGGGTCGCACGCCCCGACGGAGTGGACGTGGAAGCCGTGAAAGCCTGGCGCGACCCCCGCGACGCGCCCGGAGACGACGATGCGCCCGTGCGTCGCTCGGAATTCGACGCGACCGACGCGCTCGCCGCTCGCATCCATGAGTCGCGCGTAAGCGACCGCGTCGTCGTGATCGTGGTCGTCGGTCTGACCGCTTGCGATCGCCACTGTGCCGGCGCCGAGGCCGACGACGATCCCTGCCGCTGCGAGAAGCCACCGTGGTGCTGTCGCGGGCACGCCGAACCCCCCTCGATGAAGTGCCGATCGTCCGCGGGTCGGCCACCGAACCTCTCGCACGTCCGCCCTGCCGTCAAGGCCGGGGACACGTGCGCACGTCGCACCCCGCCGTCCTCGAGGGCGCCGCAGGGGCGACCGATCACCGGGCCATCGTCCGGCAGCCTCGACCTTCGCGTGGTCGCCGAGGGCGTCGAGGACGACGTGACGCTCGGGATCCTCGCGGACCTCTGCGCCGACATCGCGCAGGGCTCTACTTCAGCCGGCCGCTCCCGGCCGCCGACCTCGCGGCGTGGCTGCGGCTCACCGGGCTCGGACGCTCGGTCGCCGAGGCGACCGCTGCGGGCTGATCCCGCGCGGGCGCCTCGCCGGCCGCGCCGCTCGAAGCAACCCGGTACGTCCGGCTCGGGGGCGAAGTCCCGACTCCCCCGCGCTGGCGCCGTGCATGAGCTCGACACGCACGATCCCGGCGGCCGACGAACCGCCGGCCCTGCGGCCCTCGGTATCGGCCTGCCTCCTCTGCGGCCACCGCTCGTTCCGTCGAGGAGGAGCGCACGAAGACGCGCCGGGGCGTCAAGAACCACGTCAAGACGCTGCTCGTCTGCACGGCTGCCGCTACGTGCTCACGTTCTACGACCGCAGCACGGTGTGGGACGTCGACGTGCAGATCGGCTGACGGGCGTCCCGCGCACGCCGCCGGCCGGGTCACCGCCCCTGCGCGCGCGCTGACGTTCGTCGAGGGCCGACGCCGACCGGCGCCCGCTCCAGCGGGCGGCCCACCGGTTCCGGCCGCTGACGACGCTCGCCGTGGCGGGGACGGGGCGGGCCCGGTGCGATCCTGCACGGCGACGTGACCCGCCGCTCGTGGACGCTGTTGATTCTCGTCGCGGCCGTCTGGGGCGGCTCGTTCATGCTCACGGCGATCGCGATCCGGGACCTGCCCGTCCCGGTGGTGGCGTTCCTGCGCACCGGCGTGGGCTTCGTGGTGCTGTTGCCGGTGGCGCTCGCGCGCCGTGCGCTCGCCGGCCTCCGGGACCAGCTCGCGCCCGTGTTCCTGCTCGGCGTCGTGCAGCTCGCCGCGCCGTTCCTGCTGCTCGGGTTCGGCCAGCGCCACGTCGCCTCGGGCCTTGCGGGCATCCTCGTGTCCTCGACACCGCTGTGGACGGCGCTGCTCGCCGTCTGGATCGATCACGAGGAGCGCTCGCACGGTTGGGGACTCGCCGGGCTCGTCGCCGGCATCGCCGGCGTCGCGCTGCTGTGCGGCGTGGAGCTCGGCGGCAGCGCCGACACGCTGTTCGGCGCGGCCTTGTTGCTCCTCGGCGCCGCGAGCTACGCGCTCGGCGGGCTGCTCGGGAAGCACCGCGTGCGAGGCATGTCCGCCGTCGGCGCGATCACGGGGGCGATGCTCGCCGGCACCGTCGCGCTCGCTCCCTTCGCGCTCGCCGCGATGCCCGATCGCGCGCCGGGCGCCGGACCCGTGGCCGCCGCGCTCGCGCTCGGCAGCGTGTCCGGCGGCCTGGGCTGGTTCATGTACTACACGGTGCTCGCCGAGGCGGGCCCGGCGAAGGCGGCGATCGCGCTGTACCTCGTGCCGGCCTTCGCGGTGGTGTACGGCGCGGTGCTGCTCGACGAGCGGTTGACGGCGGCGGCCGTGGCGGGCCTGCTGCTCG
>DATMVH010000102.1:0-13402 GCA_035563395.1 Solirubrobacteraceae bacterium | reverse complement strand
CAGCACGTGCGAGACCCAATCGCCGTCTGGGTCGAGCGCCGTCCGCAGGCGGCGCGCCGACTCGGCGGCCGGCAGGACGACGGAGAAGTCGGCGGCCCGGCGGCGGCCGTCGCTCATCCACTCCATGTCGCCGTCGTAGGTGTGGAAGGTGACGGGCCGGCAGACGCGGTCGAGCAGCGCGTCGGTGTAGCCGTAGGCGAAGTCGGGCTCGGACACGCCGTGGGCGTCGTAGGAGACCCACGGGATCGGCGCGTCGTCCGTGCGGAAGGGCGTGCCGGAGAGCAGCAGGCGGAAGCGCGCCCCCGCGAAGGCGTCGACTGTGGCGCGGCCCCACGCCGCCAGGTCGCCCATGTGGTGGGGCTCGTCGGCGAGCAGGAGCGTCGGCACCTCGGCGCAGCGGCGGCGATGCACCCCGGGGCCGGCGGCGATCGTCTGGTACGTCACGGCGACGCCGTGGCGGTCGCGCGGCTCCGGCCCGGCGGCGTTCGGGCGGTTGGGCTCGAGGTCGAGGCCGTAGCGCGCGGCGTCCGCCGCCCACTGCCGCGCTATGTGCGTGGTGGGGGCGGCGACGGCCACGCGCGCCACGCGGCCCTCGGACAGCATCCGGTGCGCGACGTGCAGGCCGAACCTCGTCTTGCCGGCCGCGGGCGTCGCCGAGGCCAGGAAGGCGTCGCCTGGGTGGGAGAAGACGGCGGCGGCCGCCTGCTGCTGCCAGGCGCGCAGCGGACGGTCGCCCGGCCAGGGCGGCAGGGTCAAACGGCGGTTCCTTTCCAGCGGGGTCCGACTCGGGAAGGGCGCGCAGGCTAGAGCCGCCCGCGGACGGAGCCGCGTTGGCTAGCCTCGGGCGCCGATGCGGACCGTGGGCGCCGATGCCGTCGTACCGCCGGACGCCACCTGGGCCACGCGGCTGCGCACCGGCCGCGCCCGGCGCCGCCCGGGAGTCCGCCTCGGCGAGGGAGTGCGGATCGGCCGCGGCGTGCGGTTGCGCGTCGCGCGCGGGCGACTCGTGGTCGTGGGCGACGGCGCGGCCATCGGCGACGGCGCGGTCCTGGAGGCGCTCGGCGGCAACGTGGTCATCGGCGCCGGCGCCGTGGTCGGCGAGCGCGCGATCGTCCGCGCCTACGGCGACGTGGCCATCGGCGCGGACTGCGTGGTCGGCGCCTGGGCGCACGTCGAGGGCCCCGCCCGACTCGGCGCCCGCGCGCGGCTCGGGGCGCACGCGGTGGCGCTCGCCGGGGCGGATGTCGGCGCGGGCGCCATCCTGGGGTCCTACGCCGTCGCGGACGGCCGCGTCGCGCCGGGCGCGGTCGTCGAGCGCTCCGCCGGAGCCTGACCCCCTACATGACTTTCGCCCGCGGTTCGGGCAGGCTGTCGCCTTCGGGCCTATGCCGGCGGGGGCGAACGCGGATCACGAGCTCGTCGGGCGCGAGCGGGAGCGCGCCGCGCTGAAGGACGCGCTCGCCCGGCTCGACGATGGCCGGGGCGGGATCGCGCTCCTCGCCGGGGACGCGGGTGTCGGGAAGACCCGGCTCGCCGAGGCGGTGATGCGGGTCGATGGGGTGCTCTTCCTGCGGGGGGACGCGCCCGCGCAGGCGCCGCCGCCCTATGCGCCGATCGCGGCCGCGCTGCGCGCCTTCCTGCGCGGCCATCCGAGCGGGCTCGACGCCTGTGGTCCGCTGAGCCGGTATCTGCGGGTCGTGCTTCCGGAACTCGGCCGAGCTCCCCGTGACGGCGACCGCGTCGCCGTCTTCGAGGCCGTGCGGTGCGCGTTGCTCGCAGTCGCGCGAATCCGGCCTGCGGTCGTCTTCCTCGACGACCTCCATTGGGCGGATGAAACGACGCTGGAGCTCTTGCCGCGCCTGGCCGCGGGACTGGACGACGCGCCGGTGCTGCTCCTCGGCGCGTACCGCAGCGACGAGATCGCGCGCGGTCATCCGCTGCGGCGGATGCGGGTGGAGCTCCGGCGGGCGGGCCGGCTGGTCGAGCACGGGCTGGACCCGCTCGATCTCGACGGCACGACGGCGATCGCCGCGCGCGTCCTCGGGGGGACGCCGGCCCGCGCGCTCGCGGAGACCGTGCAGGACCGGACGCAGGGCGTTCCGTTCTTCGTCGAGGAGCTGTGCGCGGCGCTGCGCGCGTCCGGACGGGTGGTCGAGGGGCGCGGGGGGCTCGAGCTGGACGCCGGGAAGGAGATCCCGGTGCCCGACACGGTTCGCGATGCGATCCTCGCGCGCGCCGGGCACCTGTCCCCCGGCGCGCGGAGAGCGCTCGAGGCGGCGAGCGTCGCGGGCCTCCGCTTCGAGCTCGAGCTGGTGGCCGAGCTCGCCGGCGAGCCTGCCATCGACGAGCCGGTCTCCCTGGGACTCATCGTCGAGGTCGAGCCCGGCGTCGCGGCGTTCCGCCACACCCTGACGCGGGAGGCGTTCTACCGCGACGTCCCCTGGGGAAGGCGGCGGGCGCTCCACCGGCGGCTCGCGGAGCTGCTCGCGCAGCGGGGTGCCCGGCACGCGCTCGTCGCGGAGCACTGGGCGGCCGCGCATCAGCCGGAGCGGGCGAGGACGGCGCTCCTCGCGGCGGCGCGGGAGCATCACGCCGTTCACGCCCACCGTGACGCACTCGCGTGCTCGCGCCGGGCGCTCGAGCTCGGCGCGGCGGACGACGGCGACGGGCGGGCGGCGCTCCTCGAGCAGATCGGCCACTACGCCGAGTTGTGCGGGGAGCTGCGGGACGCCGTCGTGGCGTGGAGGGAGGCCGCGGAGCTCCGCCGCGCCGCGGATGACATCGGACGCGCGGCGCAGCTCGACCGCCGGCTCGCCGTCGTTTTCGAGCTCCAGGGCTCCTGGGAGAACGCGCTGATCGCGCGACAAGCGTCGGCGGACGGGTTCGCGCGGCTGCAGCAGGACGCGGACGCGGCCGCGGAGCTCCTCGCGGCCGGGTCGCACGTCGACGGGATGGGCAGCACCGGATTCGCCCTCGACCTCGCGCGCCGGGCGGCGGCGCATGCCAACCGCTCCGGCCGGCCGGACCTCGTCTCGCGGGCGCTCGGGCTCGAGGGCAGCGTGCGCGCGAAGCGCGGCGAGCTCGACGCCGGTCTCGAGCTCGCGCGAGCGGGCCTGGCGCTCGCGCTCGCGGAGAACCGCAGCGGGGCGGCCACCGAGTCCTACCTGCGACTGGCGGCCGTGCTCGAGAACGCGGCGGACCTCGGCGGCGCGCGACAGGTCTACGACGAGGCGTACGACTTCTGCGTCGCCAACGGCGCGCGGGCCGCGGCGCAGGTCTGTCTCGTGTGCCTGGCGTACATCCTGTGGGAGACGGGGCGCTGGGACGACGCCGAGGCCCTCGAGCGCCGGATCATCGCCTCGCCGGAGAGCCCCGTCGGCGTGCGTGCCGCCGCCAGAGCGGCGCTCGCGATCTTCTCGACGGCCCGCGGCCGCACCAGGGGGACGCGCCGGATCCTCGTCGAGAGCGTCGCCTTCGCGCGCCAGAACGACCGCCTCCGCTTCGAGCTCAACTCCCTCGTCGGCCTCGCGTGGCTGGACGAGCTGGAGGGCGCCCACGACGCGGCCGCCGGGCGATACCGCGAGATCCTGCGGCGCCGTGCGGAGACGGACGACCGGCACTACGCGCCGATCGCCCTTCGGTCGGGAGCGACGTTCTTCTCCACGCACGGTGACCCGGGCGGCGCGCGCGCGTGCGCCGAGCAGCTCGCCGACATGGCCGCCGCGACGACCAACCGCGAGACGCTCGCGGCGCTGGCGCACGCACTCGGCGAGATCGCGCTGCTCGACGGCGAGCACGACCACGCCGTCGTCCAGTTCGGCAGCGCACTCGACCTCCTCCGCGATCTCGAGCTTCCGTACGCGCGGGCGCACTCGCAGGTCCGCGCGGCGGCCGCGCTCGTCGCGGCAGGCGACCGCGAGACGGCTGTGCTGCGGCTCACCGATGCCTACCGGACCGCCCGCAAGCTCGGCGCACGACCGCTCGCGACGGTTGCGGCAGGGCGGCTCGAGGAGCTCGGCGAGCAGGTGGAGCAGCGGCTCGGGCGCCGCGCGGCGCGCGAGCTCGAACGCCGGGGGCTCACGCGCCGCGAGCTGGAGGTGCTGCGCTTCCTGGCGCTTGGACGCACCAACCGGGAGATCGCGCACGAGCTGTACCTGAGCCCTCGCACCATCGACATGCACGTCCGGAGCATCCTCGCGAAGCTCAGCTGCCACTCGCGCACCGCGGCGACGCGCCACGCGCGCGAGCTTGGCCTCGTGGTCTGAAACCCCGGCCGCGGCGCGCCGGAAGTACGGCAGTTTCGCGCATGAACGGCGCCGGCGGATTCCCTAGCGTCGCGCGGGTCGATCACCAACGGGAGGTCCGTCGATGAAGCCAGTTGGGGGCCGCGTCGCCGGCGCCACGATAGGCGTCGCGGTGTGCGGCATCCTGGCGACCGCCACCCTCGCGTCGCCACCGTCCGCGATCACGGTCACGAATCCGATCCCCAAGGCGGATCTGAACCGGCCGGTCGATGTGAACGCCGATCGCATCAGGTTCCGCACGAGAGCGTCGACGGACATCCGCGTCCAGACGGTCACCTTCGCGCCGCTCGGGCGCACCGGCTGGCACCACCACCCCGGCATCGTGATCGTCGCCGTCCAATCCGGTGCGGTCACGGTGTTCGACTCGAGGTGCCGCAGGAAGACCTATGGCCCGGGACAACCGGACGGCTCGGCGTTCACCGAGGTCGGCACCGCCCCGCTCGAGGTGCGCAACCTGAGCAGCACGGACCCCGCGACCGTGGTGGCCACGCTCGTCGCGCCGGACTCCACCGCGGACATCTTCCGCGCGGAGGATCCGGCGCGCTGCACCTGATCGCGGGCGTCGCGGACATCGGGCCCGCCCGCAGCGGCGGGCCCGACCGCCGCGCCGCGCGCCCCGTGGACGCTAGGGTGCCGCCGTGCCTTCCGATTCATCCGAATCCGCCGCGGGCCGCACGGCCCTCGTCACCGGCGCCGCCAGCGGCATCGGCCGCGCGGTCGCGCAGGCCCTCGTCGACGCCGGGGTCGACGTGCTGGCCGTCGACCTGGAGCCCGACCCCGACGGGCCGGGCGAGCCGTTCGCGGCCGACCTCCTGACCCGCGAGGGCAACGCGGCGGCCGTGCGGGCCGCCGTCGACGCGTTCGGCGGTCTCGACACGATCGTGGCCAACGCCGGCTTCCAGCACGTCGCGCCGATCGCCGAGTTCGACGAGGACCGCTGGGACGCGCTGCTCGGCATCCTCCTGACCAGCCCGTTCCTGCTCGCCCGCTACGGCTGGGAGGCGCTCGCCGGCAGCGGCCGCGGGCGGTTCGTGGCCATCGCGTCGGCCCACGCGCTCGCGGCGTCGCCGTTCAAGGCCGGCTACGTGTCGGCGAAGCACGGGGTCCTGGGGCTCGTCAAGACCCTCGCCCTCGAGGGGGCGGAGCACGGGCTGACGGCGACCGCCGTGTGCCCCGGCTTCGTGCGCACGCCGCTCGTGGAGAAGCAGATCCCCCCGCAGGCGAAGGCACACGGAATGGCCGAGGACGAGGTGCTGGAGAAGGTCATCCTCGCGCCGCACGCGGTCAAGCGACTGATCGAGCCCGAGGAGGTCGCGGCCGCGGTGCTCTTCCTGCTCGGGCCGTCGGGCAGCGCGTTCACCGGCGCGCCGCTGATCATGGACGCCGGCTGGACCGCACGCTGATCCAGGCGCGGCGGCGTCCATCTTTCGGACCGGCCGCTGCGTCGTCCCGCGATGCCGCGGGTACGTCAACCGATGCCGAGACCAAGGAGGAAGCATGGCGACTCGCACACGCGCGCAGCAACGCACCAGCACGGCCGGGCGCTTCGCGCGACAGGGCGCGTCCGCGCACGGACGCCGTACCACTGCCACCACGCGAGGGCGGACGGCCGACCTCGCCCGCCGGCGCAAGGGGAAGAGCTCATCGAAGGACCAGGCGCTGCACGCGCTGACCGGGCTCATCTCCGGCGTGGCGGGCAAGAAGGCCACCTCCCGCGCCGGCGGGAAGGGCGCGAAGGCGGGCGCCGGCGTCGCGGTGCTCACCGCCGCGGCCGGCCTCGCGTTCAAGAACCGCGACAAGGTCACGTCGCTGCTCAAGCGCGACGGCGGCAAGGCGGACACGGACACCTCCGCGCCGCCACCGGGCACCACCGGCAGCACGGTGCACGGGAGCGACGCGACCGGCACCATGGGCGCCGCCGGCACCATGGGCGCCGCCGGGGCGGCGACCGGCGACAGCACCGGCACGATGGACCGCCCGGACCTGGGCTCGCTCGACCGCACGGGCCCGATGGGCGCCGGCGAGATGAGCGGGCTCGATCGCACGGAGACCATGGACGCCGCCGGCGACACGCTCGACAGCGCCGGGGCGCCGGACGCCCCGAGCCCGCCATCCCCCATGGACGCGCCGGGAACGGCACCGCCGCTCGACCCGATGGCGGACCCGCTCGTCGCGCCGGACACGCCGTCCTCGCTCGACCCGCCCGACACCTCGCTGGGCGACCCGGCGGCCGGCGAGCCGATGCCCGACCTCAAGCCGGACGAGCCGCCGCGCGACGACCGCTAGCGCGGCCCGACGACCGGACCAGTGGCCCGGCGCCCCGGCGCCGGGCCGCTACGCCCGCTCGAGCACGGCGATGCCCAGCTCGTCGAGCAGGTCGCCGAGCGCCTGCCGGCCGGCCCGCGAGACGGCGGGTCCGCCGAGCGCCGGCCGCCACTCGCCGGCCGGCAGCGCGACGTCGCCGGTGACGGCGCCGCGGCGCGTCGCCACCGCGACGAGCACCGCGCCGCCGCGCACGAACGCGCAGCACGCCGGGCCGGCGTCGAGCGCCTCGTAGCCGCCCGCGAACGCCTCCGGCCGCCGCGCGCGCAGCGCGAGCAGCCGGTGCACGAGCGCGAGCTTCGCCGCCTCCGGGGCCACCGGCGCGCCCGCACGGACCTGGTCGAGCAGCGCCCGCCGGACGGCCCAGTCGACGGGCCGCCGGTTGTCCGGGTCCACCAGCGAGTACGCCGGCAGCTCGTCGCCCTGATAGACGTCGGGAACGCCCGGCACCGTCAGCTTGAGCGCCGTCTGGCGCAGCGCGGCAAGGCTCCCGGCGCGGTCGATGTCAGCGGCGAGCGGCTCGAAGTCGTCGAGGAACGGCCGGTGCCCGTAGAGGGCGCGACAGTAGGCGAGCACGGCCGCCTCGTGCGCCTCGTCGGGCTCGATCCAGTTCGACGTGACCTTGCGCTCCCGCATCGCCTTCTCCATGTAGGCGACGAGGCGCTCCTCCTCGAGCGGCCACGTGCACGCGAGCGTCTGGAAGATCGTGTACTCCTCGACCGGGTCGGGCGCGCCGCCCGACCGCAGGGGCGCGCACAGCTCGCGCCACCGCCGCACCGCGGCGGCCCACTCGTCCGCCATGCCGGCCAGCACGGTCAGCCGCGCGCGGGCGTCGCCCGAGCGCTTCGTGTCGTGCGTCGAGGAGACGAGCAGGTTCCGCGGCACGCGCTCCGCGCGCTCCCGGTTCGCGCGATGGAAGTGCTCCACCCCGATCCCGAAGCGGCTCGGATCGCCGCCGACGTCGTTCAAGGCGAGCAGGCGCGCGTAGCGGTAGAACGCGGTGTCCTCGACGCCCTTGGCCATCACGGGCGGCGTCGTCTGCTGGAAGCGGGTGACGAACGCCTCCGGCGCGCCGTCGAAGAAGCCCTCCAGCCCGGCCTCGCGCAGCACCTCGAGGTCCTCGGGCGCCGCCCGCCCGTCGCGGATGTAGGTCCGGTAGACGGGCAGCGCGGCCAGCGCCGCCTCGAGCCCCTCGGCGGGGTGCAGCCGCCGCAACCAGTCCACGTCGGCCGCGAACGGGCCGCGCACCTGCTCGAGCTTCGCCTCGGCCGCCCACGCCCCGAACGGCCGCGCGTCCCCCGACAGCTCCTCCCACAGCGCGGTGAGCGCCGGCTCGCCGGCCGGGTCGACGAACAGGGCCGCGACGTCGTTGAGGAACTCGTACCCCACGGTTCCCTCGACCGCCCACGGGCGCAGCTGCTCGCCGGGGTCGAGGATCTTCTCGACCCACACGTGCGCCGCGCCGCCGTCGCGCAGGCGCTCGAGATAGCCGGCCGGGTCGGCCAGCCCGTCCGGGTGGTCGATCCGCAGGCCGTCGACCAGGCCCTCGCGGACGACCGCGAGCGCGAGCCGGTGCGTCTCCTCGAACACCTCCGGGTCCTCCTGGCGGACGCCGGCGAGGTGGTCGATGTCGAAGAAGCGCCGGTGCCGGCCCGTCGCCTCGTCGAGGTCGAAGAACCGCCGGCGGCGCTCCGGGTCGGCCCAGTACGGGTTCGCGTCGTCCGCCGCCATGTGATTGGGGACGATGTCGAGCACGATCCCGAGGCCGGCCTCGCGCGCCGCCGCCGCGAGCGCGCGGAACTCCTCCTCGCCCCCGAGGGCGTCGGAGAAGCGCGTCGGGTCGACCACGTCGTACCCGTGGGTGGAGCCCTCGCGGGCGGCGAACGAGGGCGACAGGTACACGTGCGAGACGCCGAGGTCGCGCAGATACGGCACGAGCGCCCGCGCGTCGGCGAACGTCAGCCCCTCGCCGAGCTGGAGGCGGTAGGTGGCGCGGAACTCCGTCACGTCACTCTGCCCGGCGCAGCAGGGTGAACGAACGCGACGTGACGTTCAGCTTGCCGTGCCACTTCAGCGGCTCGCCGCCCGGCGCGCGGTCGGGTTCCGCGGTGCTCAGCACGAACGTCCACGCCTCGCCGAAGCGCCGGCTCGGCAGGGTGAAGGTGCAGTCCTCGGGCGAGGCGTTGAACAGCAGGAGGAAGGAGTCGTCCTCGATCCGCTCGCCCTGCGGGCCCGGTGCCGTCAGCCCCTCGCCGTTCAGGAACAGCCCGACGACGTGCGCGCCCGAGGCGTTCCAGTCGCGCCCGGTCATCCGCAGCCCGTCCTGTCGAAACCACCACGCGTCCGGGAGCCCCGTGCCCGCGGTGTCGCTGCCGGTGAAGAAGTCGCGCCGGTGGAGGATCGGGTGCGCGCGCCGCAGGGCGATCAGCTTCTGCGTGAACTCCATCAGCGCCTCGGCGTCCTCGTCGAGCTCCCAGTCGAACCACGAGATCTCGTTGTCCTGGCACCAGCCGTTGTTGTTGCCGCCCTGCGTGCGGTCGATCTCGTCGCCGCCGAGCAGCATCGGCGTGCCCTGGGAGAGGAACAACGTGGCGAGGAAGTTGCGCTGCTGGCGCCGGCGCAGCTCGTTGACCTCGGGGTCGTCGGTCTCGCCCTCGGCCCCGCAGTTCCAGGAGCGGTTGTCGTCCGTCCCGTCGCGGTTGCCCTCCTGGTTGGCCTCGTTGTGCTTGTGGTTGTAGGAGACGAGGTCGTGGAGGGTGAAGCCGTCGTGGGCGGTGATGAAGTTGATCGACGCGAACGGGCGCCGGCCGTCGGTCTCGTAGAGGTCGCTGGAGCCGGTGAGGCGCCGCGCGAACTCCGCGATGCTGGCCTCGCCGCGCCAGAAGTCGCGCATGACGTCGCGGTAGATGCCGTTCCACTCCGACCACAGCACGGGGAAGTTGCCGACCTGGTAGCCGCCCGGGCCGACGTCCCACGGCTCGGCGATGAGCTTGACCTGGGACAGGATCGGGTCCTGGTGGATCGTGTCGAAGAACGCCGACAGGCGGTCGACGTCGTAGAGCTCGCGCGCGAGGGCCGACGCGAGGTCGAACCGGAACCCGTCCACGTGGCACTCGACGACCCAGTAGCGCAGCGAGTCCATGATCAGGCGCAGCACGCTCGGGTGCACGACGTTGAGCGAGTTGCCCGTCCCCGTGAAGTCCATGTAGAAGCGCGGGTCCTCGGGCGACAGGCGGTAGTAGGACGCGTTGTCGACGCCCTTGAAGGCGAGCATCGGGCCGAGGTGGTTGCCCTCCGCGGTGTGGTTGTAGACCACGTCGAGGATCACCTCGATGCCCGCGCGGTGCAGCGCCTTGACCATGCCCTTGAACTCGCGCACCTCCTGCCCGCGGATGCCGGTCGCGGCGTAGGACGAGTGCGGCGCGAAGAAGCCGATCGTCGAGTAGCCCCAGTAGTTCGTGAGCCCGCGGTCGTGCAGGAAGTCCTCGTCGGCGATGTGGTGGACGGGCAGCAGCTCCACCGCCGTGACGCCGAGCGCCTTGAGGTGCCGGATCGCGTCCTCGGAGGCCAGGCCGGCGTAGGTGCCGCGCAGGTCCTCGCGGACGCCCGCGCGCCGCTTGGTGAAGCCCTTGACGTGGGTCTCGTAGATCACCGTCTGGTGCCACGGCGTCCGCAGCGGGCGGTCGCCCTCCCACTCGAAGCGCGGGTCGATCACCACGCAGCGGGGGATCGCGTCCGCGTCGTCCTCGTCGTCGGGCTCGAGGTCGGCGTCCGGCTCGCCCGTCGGCACGTACGGAAGCACGTTGGCGGCGTCGAAGCGGATCGGCCCCTCGATCGACTTCGCGTACGGGTCGAGCAGCAGCTTCGCCGGGTTGAAGCGGTGGCCGCGCTCGGGCGCGTACGGGCCGTGGACGCGGAACGCGTAGCGCTGGCCGGGGCCGACGAGCGGCAGGTAGCAGTGCCAGTTGAACGCCGTGACCTCGGAGAGCTCGATGCGCTCCTCGTCGTCGTCCTCGTCGAACAGGCAGAGCTCCACCTTCGTGGCGTGCTCGGAGAAGATCGAGAAGTTCGTGCCGCCGCCGTCCCAGGTGGCGCCCATGGGGAACGGGTCGCCCGGCCAGACCTCCCGCATCGCGCGCGTCACCGGACCACCGCCCCGGCGAACGGCGACAGCGCGCCGTCGCGCACCTCGCCCGCGGTGAGCAGGACCTCGCCGTCGACGGGCCACGCCCGGTCGCCGAAGTTGGCGAGGATCCGGTAGGGGCCGCGGCGCACGGTCAGGCGCCGCTCGTCCACCTCGGCCTCCGCCTCCGGGTGCGCGGCGAGCTCCGCGCGCAGCCCGAGCGCGGCGGCCACGAGGTCGCGCAGCCCCCGCGGCTCGCCCGTGCGGGTGAGCTTGGAGCGCTCGAACGTGGCGGGATCCTGCGGGTCGGGGACGTCCTCGCCGAACCCCGTGAACGCCGCGAACTCCGCGCGCCGGCCCTCGCGCGTCGCCGTTGCGATCTCCTCGTCGATGTGGTCGGAGAAGAACAGGAACGGCGCCGTCTCGCCGTACTCCTCGCCCTGGAAGAGCATCGGCGTGAAGGGCGCGAGGCAGGTGAGCAGGGCGGCGAGCGGCCGGCCCTCGGCCGGCGGGCGGTCGCCGAACGGGCGGTTGCCGACCTGGTCGTGGTTGGAGCCGAAGACGACGAAGGCCTCGGGCGCGACGTCGTCCGCCGGCGCGCCGAAGCGGCGCTTGCGGAACGTCGAGTACGTGCCGTCGTGGACGTGCGGGCGCCGGAACGCCTTGGCGAGCGTGCCCAGGTCCTCGAACTCCCCGTACCAGCCCTCGGTGTCCCCGGTGAGGGCGACGCGGAGCGCATGGTGGAAGTCGTCCGCCCACGCGGCGTCGCACGCCCAGCCGCCGGCGGCGCGCGGGCGCATGACCTTGGGGTCGTTCAACCCGGACTCGGCGATCACGAGCGCTCGGGGGTCGGCCGTGTGGACGCGGCGGGCGATGGCGGCAACGATGTGCTCCGGGTTCGAGTCGAAGAGGGCGTGGATGGCGTCGAGCCGGAGCCCGTCCACGTGGAAGTCGCGCACCCACCGCTCCGCGGACTGGAGGATCCACTCGCGCACGGGGTCCGATTCCGCGTCGTCGAGGTTGACGGCCATGCCCCACGGAGTCCCGTACTTCTCGGTGAAGTAGGGGCCGAAGGCCTCCATCGCATTGACGCCGGATGCGCCGAGATGGTTATAGACGACGTCGAGGATCACCGCGAGGCCCGCGGCGTGGGCGGCGTCGACGAGCTTCTGGAAGCCGAGCGGCCCGCCGTAGGCGGAGTGGGCGGCCGAGAGGTACACGCCGTCGTAGCCCCAGCCGTGCCGGCCGGGGAACTCGGCCACCGGCATGACCTCGATCGCCGTGATCCCGACGTCGCGCAGCGCCGGCAGGAACGGGATCGCGCCCTCGAACGTGCCCTCGGCGCTGAACGTCCCGACGTGGATCTCGGAGATCACCAGGTCGCGCAGCGAGGGCGTCTCCCAGCCGTCGTCCGTCCACGCGAACGCGGCGGGGTCGAGCACCCGGGAGCGTCCGCGGAGGCCGTCGGGCTGCCAGCGCGTGCACGGGTCCGGCAGGAGCTCGCCGTCCACGGCGTAGGCGTAGTCGGCGCCTGCGCCGCCCGGGACCTCGGCGGTGAAGACGCCGTGGCCCTGCGGCTCCAGCGGCGTCCGTGCGCCGCCGCGATCGAGCGCGATCTCGCCGGCACGCGGCGCCCACACGCGGAACCGCGTGCGGCCGTCGGCGGTCGGGGAGGCACCGAGCGGCGCCTCCCACGGGAGGTCGAGCCCCGGAGACATTGCGCGGCACAGTACCCGGGACCGCTTGCGACCATCCGCGACCCGCAGGATCAGCCGAGATCGGCGGCGAGCGCCAGGCTGACCCACTCCTCGACGCCGCCGATGTGCACGGTCGCCCACGCGCGCGCGTGGTCCGGACGCCGCGCCTTCAGCGCGTCCGCGATCGCGCGGTGCTCCGTCAGCGTCCGCGCCTGCGCGTCGCCCTGCATGACCCCGCGCCAGATGCGGGCGCGGCTGGTGCGGCTCGCGAGGCTGTCCAGCAGGGTGACGAGGACCGGATTGCGCGACGCCAGGGCGATCCGGCGGTGGAACTCCAGGTCGTTGTCGACGAACTCCTCGACCGTGGCGCAGCCGGCGGCCTCGTCGATGAGCCGGTAGAGCCCCGCGAGCTCGTCCTCGCGGATGTGCTGCGCCGCCAGCGCGGCCGTCGCCGCCTCGAGCACGCGCCGCGCCTCGAGCGTGTGCATGACGTTGCGGTCGTGGTGCAGGTCGACGAGGAAGGACATCGCGTCGAGCAGGACGTCGGGCTCGAGGCTCGTGACGTAGGTGCCGTCGCCCTGCCGCACGTCGAGGATCCGCACGAGCGACAGCGCCCGCACGGCTTCGCGCAGGGAGTTGCGGGAGAGCCCGAGCCGTCGTGCGAGGTCGGGCTCCCGCGGCAGCCGGTCGCCGGGGCGCAGCTCGCCCGAGACGATCATCTCCTTGATCTTCGCGATCGCGTCGTCGGTGACACTCACGGGACGAATCCTCCCGCGCAGGCGCGCGGCGGCGCTACCACGGAGCGCGCGGCGGATAGGGTGCGGCGCACGTGATCGTGGACGCCCATCACCACCTCTGGGACCCCGCGCGCCGGGACTACCCGTGGATGACCGGGCCGGCCGCGGCGCTGCGCCGGCGCCACGGCGTCGCGGAGCTGCGGGCCGTCGCCGAGCCCG
>DATMVH010000101.1:0-3340 GCA_035563395.1 Solirubrobacteraceae bacterium | reverse complement strand
TCGAGCGCTACGGCCGCCAGCTCGTGCTGCCAGAGTGGGGCCTGCGCGCGCAGGCGGCGCTCGCGGAGGCGCGCGTCCTGGTCATCGGCGCCGGCGCGCTCGGCTCGCCGGTCGCGCTGTACCTCGCGGGCGCGGGCGTCGGGCGGCTCGGGATCCTCGACGACGACGAGGTGGAGCTGTCGAACCTCCACCGCCAGCTGCTGCACTTCACGCCCGACACCGGGACCCCGAAGGCGGAGAGCGCCGCGGCCAAGCTGCGCTTCCTCAACCCGGACGTCATGGTCGAGCCCTACCGCGCGCGCCTGGAGCCCGCCAACGCCGCGGCCCTCGTCGAGGGCCAGGACCTCGTCGTCGACTGCTCGGACGCCTTCGCCACCCGCTACGCCGTCAACGCCGCCTGCTGCGCCGCACGCGTCCCGCTGGTCGAGGCGGGCGTGAGCGGCTTCGCCGGCCTGGTCATGGCCGTGCGGCCGGGCGAGACCGCGTGCTATCGCTGCGCGTTCCCGGCCGAGCCGGCCGGCGCGGCCGGCTGCGCGGAAGCCGGGGTGCTCGGTCCGGCGGCGGGCGTGGTGGGCTCACTGCAGGCGCTCGAGGCGCTGCGTCTGCTCGGCGGCGTCGAGGGCGGGCTCCTCGACGGCTTCCTGCAAGTCGACCTGCTCGCCCACGCGTACGTGCGCGTACGCGTCGCGCGGCGCGCGGACTGCCCGGACTGCGGGGCCCTCTAGGATGCGCGGCATGGTCGGGCTCGGCACCCTGCGGCGGGTCGCCCGCGAGCTGCGGCGCGACGTCGCGGCCGCCCACGCCCGCGATCCCGCCGCCCGCGGCGTCTCGTCGCTCGAGATCCTCGCGGCCTGGCCCGGCGTCCACGCGCTGCTCGCGCACCGCGTCGCGCACGCGCTCGACGAGGCCGGCGTGCCGCTCGCGCCGCGCGCCATCGCGCTCGTCTCGCGGGCGGTCACCGGCATCGAGATCCACCCGGCCGCGCTGATCGCGGACGGGCTGTTCATCGACCACGGCACGGGCGTGGTGATCGGCGAGACGGCGGAGGTCGGCCAGAACGTGACCATGTACCAGGGCGTCACGCTCGGGGGCACGGGCTTCGCCACGGGCAAGCGCCATCCGACGGTCGAGGACAACGTGACCATCGGCTCCGGCGCGAAGCTGCTCGGCCCGATCACCATCGGCCACGGCTCGAAGATCGGCGCGAACTCCGTCGTCATCCACGACGTCCCGCCGAACTCCACGGTGGTCGGCGTTCCCGGGCATCCGGTCCGCGTGGAGGGCCGCCGGCCCGAGGGCCCGGACGCGGACTGGGCGCACCTCCCCGACCCGGTCGCCGACGCCGTCCGGATGCTCTCCGCCCGCGTGACGGAGCTCGAGCGGCGGCTCGCGGAGGCCGAGGGCGAGCCCACGCCGGCGCAGGTCGTCCCGCTGCGCAACCGGCGCGGCCCCAGCCCGGCCGGCGGCTGAACGGTGGCGCTGCGCTGCGAGAGCACGGTCGTGGTCGCCGCGACCCCGGACGCGGTCTTCCCGTGGCTGCTCGACGTCGACAAGGTCCCCCGGTGGGTGTCCGGGCTGCGGCGCTACGAGCGCGCGGACGCGGGGCCGCTGCGCATCGGCTCGCGGATCCACGAGGACCTCGAGGTCTCCGGATACGCGCTCGCGCTCGAGCTGGAGGTGATCCGGCTCGACGCGCCGCGGCGCGCGGACCTGCGCTTCCAGGGCTCCGGCTTCCGCGCCGTCAACGAGTACACCGTCTCGCCGCAGGACGGCGGCTCGCGCGTGACGTGGGCGATCGAGGGCGACGCGACGTCGTTCAAGGCGCGGCTGATCGTGCCCATGGTGCAGTCGAAGCTGCAAGCCAAGCTCGACGGCGACCTCGCGCGCCTGGGCGCCGCCATGGCCCGCGGCCCGGCCGCCGCGTGAACTGCCGTCCCGGCGGGAATGGTCCGGGTGTGACGCGCCTCGTCCTCCTCACGGCCGCCCTCGTGCTGCTGCTGGCCCCCGCCGCCCACGCGGGCGAGCTGATCGACCGCGCGGCACAGGCGCTCGCCGGCGACAACGTCTACGTCGACCCGGACGCCTCCCCGTCCCTGACCGCCGCCGAGGTCGAGCGGCTGCGGGACCGCATCGACACGAGCCGCGCCGGGCGCGTCTACGTCGCGGTGATGCCGGAGGGGATCGAGCGCGAGGCGGGCGGCGACCCCGGCGCCGCCCTCCGCGACATCGCCCTGCAGGTCGACCAGGACGGGACCTACGTGCTCGTCTCGGGCCGGACGCTCCGCGCCGGATCGAGCGTGCTGCCGGCCGGCGAGGCAGGGCAACTGGCCGAGGACGCGATCGCCGCGGGCGGCGGCGACCTCGAGACGATCCTGCTCGGCTTCGTGGACCGCGTCGGCGACGCCCGCAGCGACGAGGCGGGATCCGCGAACGGCGACGGCGACGGCGGCGGAAGCGCCGGCGGCCTGATCGTCCTCGGCCTCCTGGGCGCCGGCGGCGCCGCCGTCTACGCGGGGCGCCGGCGCCGCCGCAAGGCCGAGGCCGCCGAGTTCGAGGAGGCGAAGCGCAACGCGCGCGACGACCTCGTGTCGCTCGGCGACGGCATCCGCGCGCTCGACCTCGACGTGCAGATGCCCAACGCGGATCCCGCGGCGCGGGCGGACTACGAGCATGCGGTTGAGGCCTACACGCGCGCCGAGGAGGCGTGGGAGCGGGCGCGCACGCCGGACGAGCTCGAGCCGGTCGGGGCCGCGCTGGAGGAGGGGCGCTGGGCGATGGCGTCGGCGAAGGCGCGCTTCGAGGGCCGCGAGCCGCCCGAGCGCCGGCCGCCGTGCTTCTTCGACCCGCGGCACGGGCCGTCGTCGCGCGACGTCGAGTGGGCGCCGCCGTACGGCGAGCCGCGGCCCGTGCCGGCGTGCGAGGCCGACGCCCAGCGCGTGGAGCGCGGCGCCGACCCCGAGACCCGGGAGATCGAGTGGGCCGGGCGGCGCGTGCCCTACTGGCAGGCGGGACCGGCGTACGCGCCGTTCGCGGGCGGCTACTTCGGCGGCTTCGGCGGCGGTCTGCTGCCCGGGCTGCTGGTCGGCTCGATGCTCGGCAGCGCGATGTTCCCGCCCGTGGTCTACGGCGACCACGGCGGGTTCGGCGACGAGGGCGACGGCGGGGACTTCGGCGGCGGGGACTTCGGCGGCGGCGGCGGGGACTTCGGCGGCGGCGGCGGGGACTTCGGCGGCGGCGACTTCTGACCGCGCCGCGCCCGGCTGGAGGGCGTAGCGTGCCGGACATGGCCACCGACGTGGTCGCCGCGACGCTCGTGCGCGAGCCGCTGCCCGGCGGCCCG
>DATMVH010000100.1:0-2638 GCA_035563395.1 Solirubrobacteraceae bacterium | reverse complement strand
GAAGGCTAACCGCCTCCGATCACGTCGTCATGCCGCCGAACGACCCACCCGTGATGTTCAGCACCTGCCCGTGGACGTAGTTGGACCACGGCGAGCAGAGGAAGAACACGCCGCCGGCCGCCTCCTCGGGCGTGCCGGGTCGCCCCAGCGGACCTCGAGCGAGCCGGAGAGCATGTAGACGGCGCTCTCGCAGTTCGCGTGGTAGTGCGGGCGCGACTGGGCGCCCGCCGGCACGCGGAAGACGCCCATGTAGATGTTGCTCGCGCCCGCCGTCGCCTGGGAGATCTCGCTCCCGCCGACCACGCCGCGCGGCACGTCGCGATCCTCGCCGCCGGGCTTGACGACCCTCATGGCCGGAGCCTATCCGCGCCGGCGACCCGCCGGAGCGGCCTTACCCGTCCATGCCGCCGAACGCGCCGCCCGTGATGTGCAGCACCTGCCCGTGGACGTAGTTGGACCACGGCGAGCACAGGAAGAACACGCCGCCGGCCGCCTCCTCGGGGGTTCCGCTGCGGCCGAGCGGGATGAGCATCGCCGCCATGCCGCGGAGCTGGTCCGGAATCCCGAGCTGCACCTTCTCACCGCCGATCTCCATGGTGTTGCCCGGCTCCTTGGAGGCGGTCAGGCGCGTCTCGATGTAGCCGAAGGCCACCGCGTTGACGTTGATCTTGAACTGGCCCCACTCCTTGGCCAGCGTCTTCGTGAGGCCGACGATCGCCGCCTTGCCCGCGGAGTAGTTGGCCTGGCCCGCGTTGCCCATCGTGCCCGACGTCGAGGACACGTTCACGACCTTGCGGAACACCTCGACGCCCTGCTCGCGCTCCTGCTTGGCCGGCTCGCGGAGGTACGGTGCGGCCGCGCGGAGCACGCGGAACGGCACGATGGTGTGGATGTCGAGCATCCGCTGGAACCAGTCGTCGCTCATCTTGTGGATGGGCGCGTCGAGCGTGTAGCCGGCGTTGTTGACGATGATGTCGACCCTGCCCCAGGCGTCGACCGCGGTCTTGACGAGGTCGTCGGCCGCCTTCTCCTTGGTGAGGTCGCCGCCGTAGACGACGGTGTCGCCCGCGATCTCGCCCGCGGTCTGCTCGGCGACGTCGGCGTCGAGGTCGTTGATGAGGACCTTCGCGCCGTGCTCGCTCAGCAGCTCGGCGGTCGCGCGGCCGATGCCGCGGGCCGATCCGGTGACGATCGCGACCTTGTCGTCGAGGACTCCCATGTGCTGGTACTCCGTTTCCGTGACCCGGGTTTGCGGCCGGGCACGGTACCGCGCGCCGGGATCCGGGCCCGTGCGATGCGTCCTACAACCCGTAGGAGCGTCCGATGACGTCGAGCATGATCTCGTCGGTGCCGGCGCCGATCCGGTTGAGGCGCAGGTCGCGCCACGCGCGCTCGACGCCGTACTCCTTCATGTAGCCGGCGCCGCCGTGGATCTGGATGCACTCGTCGGCCACCTCGACGGCGATGCGCGCGGCGTGCAGCTTGGCCATCGAGATCTCGCGCACGGGATAGTGGCCGTTGGCGAAGCGCCACGCCGTCGTGTAGACGAGCTGGCGAGCGGACTCGATCTGCGTCGCCATCTCGGCGAACTTGTGCCGGATGACCTGGTGCTTGCCGATCTCGCGGCCGAAGGCCTTGCGCTCCAGCGCGTAGCGCAGCGTCTTGTCGAACACCTGCTGGGCGGCCGCCACGCAGCCCGCGGCGCCGATGAGCCGCTCGCCCTGGAGCTCCCACATGATGTGGTAGAAGCCCTTGCCGACCTGGCCGAGGACGGCGCTCGCGGGCACGCGGACGTCCTGGAACGCCAGCAGCGCCGTGTCCGACGCGTGCATGCCGAGCTTCTCGAGCCGCTTCTCGCGGACGACGCCCGGCGAGTCCATCGGCACGAGGAACAGGGTGAACCCGTCGTAGCCGGCGTCCGGGTCGGTCTTCGTCACGAGCACGATCACGTCGGCGCGGTGGCCGTTGGTGATGTAGGTCTTCGAGCCGTTGATGACGTACTCGTCGCCGTCGCGCACGGCGCGCGTCTTGATCCCCGAGACGTCCGAGCCGGCGTCGGGCTCGGTGATCCCCAGGCAGAGGATCTTCTTGCCCTGGATCGCCGGGACGACCCACTCCTGCTTCTGCTCCTCGGTGCCGAACGCGAGGATCGGCGGCATCGCCATGTCGGTGTGCACGGCGATGCCCATCCCGAGGCCGCCGCTGTTGGAGTGGACGATCTCCTCCGCCAGCACGATCGCGGTGAAGTAGTCGCCGCCCTGGCCGCCGTACTCCTCGGGCTTGTCCAGGCCGAGGAAGCCGAGCTCGCCCATGCGGGCGAACACCGAGTCCGGGAAGGTCGTCTCCTCCCACTCCTCCGCGTGCGGCGCCAGTTCCTTGATCGCGAAGGACCGGATGGAGTCGCGGAGCTGGTCGTGCTCGTCGGAGAAGATGAAGTGGCGGGGGCGGGCGCCGAAGTCGGGCTTGAGGACCTCCCGTTCGGCCGTGGCGTCGACAGGAGCGGAGACGGGGCTGCTCATGTGCCGCAGCGTAGTGTTCGCTCCCGATGCCCGTAGCAGCGCTGCGCAGCCGCACGTCCGATCGCCGCCCGGGCACCATGGCGGGAGCCGAGGCGCTGGCCGCGGCGCTCGACCCGGCC
>DATMVH010000099.1:0-7898 GCA_035563395.1 Solirubrobacteraceae bacterium | reverse complement strand
GCCCGCCGCGCTCGACGTGCCGCCCGCCGCGCCGGCGGTCGGCGAGGGTGCGCTGCGGATCGGCACCTGGCGGCCGCTGTGGGCCTCCAAGGAGGTCGACCTCTCCCCCGCGCTGCGGTTCCTGCGCCCGAAGCAGGTCGTCGAGCTGTCGCCCGCCGACGCCGGCCGCCTCGGCATCCGCGACGGCGAGCAGGTCGAGGTCGGCGCGAACGGCACGCGCGTCTCCGGGTCGGTCCGGCTGCGCGCGTCCGTCCCCGGCGGGTCCGTGTTCCTCGTCGAGGGCACCCACGAGCAGCCGGCCAACAGGCTGACGGCGGCGCTCGTCGAGGTCCGCCGCGTGGCCGGCGCCGACGGCGCGGTGCCGCGCGCCACGCCGGCGGTGGTGACGCCCGCCGGGGAGGGCCCGGGCGAGGCGCCCGCCAGCGCGCCCATGGACATCCCGGACACGGCCGGCGGAGGGACGATCGGCGGCTCCTCGCAGGAAGGTCGGAACCGGTGACCGTCCTCGCCGAGGTCGGCTACTTCGAGCCCTGGTGGATCCAGCTCCTCAAGGCGCTGGCCATCTTCGCGGTCGTGTTCCAGCTCGTCCCGATCGTCCTGCTCGCCGAGCGCAAGATCCTCGGCCGCTTCCAGCACCGCTACGGCCCGAACCGCGTCGGCCCGTTCGGCGCGCTGCAGCCGATGGCGGACATCGGGAAGCTCCTGTTCAAGCAGCAGTTCCGGCCCTCGACGTCGATCGGCTGGATGTTCGCCCTCGCGCCCGCGATCTCCATGCTCACCGCGGTCGCGGTCATGGCGCTGATCCCCTTCTCCGACACGGTCGACATCTTCGGGACGCAGGTCGGCCTCTACGGGGTCGACCCGAGCATCGGCATCCTCTACGCGTTCGCGTTCGGCGGGCTCGCCTTCTACGGCTTGATGCTCGGCGGCTGGGCATCCGGCGGCAAGTACGCCTTCCTGGGCTCCATGCGCTCCGCGGCGCAGCTCATCTCCTACGAGGTCGCGCAGGGCCTCGCGCTCGTCGGCGTGGTGATGATGGCCGGCTCGCTGTCGCTCACGGAGATCGTCGAGGCGCAGTCGGGCAGCGGCAACCTGTGGTACGTCATCCCGCAGTTCGTCGGCTTCATCATCTTCCTGGTCTCCGGCTTCGCGGAGACCAACCGGCCGCCGTTCGACCTCCCGGAGGCCGACGCGGAGCTCGTGCAGGGCTACGTCACGGAGTACGGCGGCGGGCGCTTCGCCGCCTTCTACGCCGCCGAGTACGTGAACATCGTCGTGGTCTCCGCGCTCACGGCGACGCTCTTCCTCGGCGGCTGGAACATCCCCTTCGTCGACCCGCCGACGTGGGTCGACCCGATCGTCGTCCTCGCGAAGACCCTCTTCCTCGTCTTCCTCTTCATCTGGGTCCGCGCGACGTTCCCGCGCCTGCGCTACGACCAGCTGATGTCGCTCGGGTGGAAGGTCTTCCTGCCGCTGGCGACCGTCAACGCCCTGGTGACCGCGATCCTCGTGGTGGTGATCGAATAGCTATGTACGACCCCGGACCCGACGTCGTGGAGGTGGTGCGCGCGCCCGCCCGCGGGCCCGTGCGCAGCACGTACCGCGCCTTCGGCGAGACCCTGCGGGGCCTGAAGACGACGCTCGCCCGCTGGGCCGAGGGCACCTACACCTACGAGTACCCCGAGGAGAAGACGCCGGTCTACCCGCGCTTCCGGGGGCGCCACAAGCTCCACCGGTTCGAGGACACGGGCCTCGAGAAGTGCGTCGGCTGCTCGCTGTGCGCGGCGGCGTGCCCGGCCGACTGCATCCGCGTCGTGGCCGCGGAGAACACGCCGGAGAACCGGGTGAGCGCCGGCGAGCGGTACGCGGCGGTCTACGAGATCAACATGTCGCGCTGCATCTTCTGCGGCTACTGCGAGGTCGCGTGCCCGTTCGACGCGATCACGATGGGCCACGACTACGAGCTGTCGGACTACAACCGCTCCGACCTGATCTTCACCAAGGAGATGCTCCTCGCGGAGCCGCTCGAGCGCGCGCCGCTCCGAGCCTCGGGCGAGTAGCCTGCGCGCCGCTATGGCCGAGGTCTTCTTCTTCCTGGCGGCGATCGGCGCGCTCGCGGGCGCGCTCGGGACGGTGCTGCTGCGGAACCCGTTCTACTCGGTGCTCGCGCTCGTCTGCCACCTGCTCTCGCTCGCCGCCCTGTTCCTGCTGCTGCGGGCCGAGTTCCTGGCCGCCGCCCAAGTCATCGTCTACGTCGGCGCGGTCATGGTGCTCTACCTGTTCGTCGTCGCGTACGTGGGCGGCGCCGACGAGCCGATCCGCGGCGCCACGCGGCCGAGCCTGCGCTGGGCGTCGATGCTGTTCGCCGGCGTCCTCTTCGCCGAGCTCTGCATCGCCTTCCTCGGCACGGGTCTGACGATCCTGGGCGAGGAGGGGCGGGGCTTCACCGCCGTCTTCGGCACCGCCGCGGAGATGGGCCGCCTCTTCCTGACGGACTTCCTGCTCGCCTTCGAGGCGGCGTCGCTCCTGCTGCTGATCGCCGCCGTCGGCGCGGTCATCCTCGCCCGCCGGCGCACCGGGCTCGAGGACGCGCGCGAGATCTCCGTCGCCGACCTGATGCGCGATCCGCAGTACAAGGGGACGCTCACCGAGGCGGAGCGGGGCACGATGCTCGAGGCCGGAGGGCCGCCTCACCGATGAGCATCGAGTGGTACCTCGTCGTCTCGGCGCTGGTGTTCTGCATCGGCCTCGGCGGCATCCTCACGCGGCGCAACCCGCTCGTGATCCTGCTGTGCCTCGAGCTGATGCTGAACGCGGCGAACCTGGCGCTCGTGGCCTTCGCGCGCGCGCACGGCAACCAGGAGGGCCAGATCTTCGCCCTGATCGTCATGGTCGTCGCCGCCTGCGAGGTCGCCGTGGGGCTCGGCCTGATCGTCGCCATCTACCGGCGGCGGCTCCCGATCGACGTCGATGAGCTGCGGGAACTGCAGGGCTAGTGACCACCTTCAGCCTGATCATCCTGCTCGCCCCGCTCGTGGGCGCCGTGGTCATCGGCCTCACCTTCCGCGCGCTCCCGACCAAGCTCCACGGGTACCTCGGCACGCTCGCCATCTTCGTGTCCTTCGCCGCCGCGATCGGCGCGTTCCTCGACCTGCAGGACCGCGGCGCGGAGGAGCGCCAGGTCGTCGTCGAGGTCTGGGACCTCGCGCGCACCGCGGGCGTCGACGCGCAGTTCGCGCTGCTGCTCGACCCGCTGTCGATCTTCATGGCGCTCGTGGTCTCCGGCGTCTCGGCGCTGATCCACCTGTACTCCGTCTCCTACATGGCCGGCGACCGCGGCTACTCGCGCTTCTTCGCCTACCTGAACTTCTTCGTCTTCTCGATGCTGCTGCTGGTCCTCGCGGCGAACTTCTTCCTGCTCATCGTCGGGTGGGCGTTCGTCGGCGCGGCGTCGTACCTGCTGATCTCCTTCTGGTACCGGCGCCGCACGGCCACGGCCGCGGGCATCAAGGCGTTCGTCATTAACGTGGTGGGCGACGTCGGCCTGGTGCTCGGCACGTACTTCGTCTTCAAGCACCTCGGGACGCTCGACTTCCTGCGCGGCTTCGCGCTCGTCGAAGAGGAGTTCAGCCGCAACGAGGCCGACCTCGTCGCCGGCTGCCTCCTGATCCTCGTCGGCGCGTTCGCCAAGTCCGCGCAGGTGCCGCTGCACACCTGGCTGCCCGACGCCATGGAAGGCCCCACGCCGGTGTCCGCGCTGATCCACGCGGCGACGATGGTCACCGCCGGCGTCTACCTCATCGCGCGCCTGCACCCGCTCTTCGAGCAGGCGCCGATCGCGGCCGACGTCGGGGCCATCATCGGCTGCGCGACGCTCCTGATCGCCGCCACCATCGGCCTCGTCGTCACGGACCTCAAGCGGGTCATCGCCTACTCGACGATGTCGCAGATCGGCTACATGGTCATGGCCGTCTGCTCGGCCGCCTACGTCGGCGGGCTCTTCCACCTGATGACGCACGCCTTCTTCAAGGCGCTGCTGTTCATGGCCGCCGGCTCGGTGATCGCGGCCATGGCCGGCGAGCAGAACCTCGACCGCATGGGCGGCTTCAAGCGGGCCATGCCCTTCACGTTCGGCTGCATGGTCGTCGGCGGCCTGGCGCTGTCGGGCATCCCGCCGTTCTCCGGCTTCTTCTCGAAGGACGAGATCATCGCCCTCGTCGCCGCGCGCGAGGACTGGCACGTGGTGCTCGCGATCCTCGGCCTCGTCGGCGCCTTCATGACCGCGGTCTACACGTGGCGGATGATCTTCCGCGCGTTCTACGGCGACCCGGTGGAGCCGGCGCGCGAGCTCGAGCACGGCCACCTCTACCACGCGCCGAAGCACACGAACCCGGCGACGGGCGAGGAGGAGGACACCGATGTGGGCTTCCCCGGCCCGGAGCACCACATCGCCGAGCGCGAGGGGTCGATGAAGGGCGCGATGGCCGTGCTGGCCGTGCTCGCCACCGTCGGCGGGATCGTGCAGATCCCGCACGTGACGCACATGCTGCACGACTTCCTCGAGCCGACGTTCCACGACTCGCGCTACTACGAGACGCTCGAGCCGTCCGACGCGCTCACCTACGGCGGCATGCTCGCCGGCGCGGTGCTCGGCCTCGCGGGCATCGCGGTCGCCTACCGCTTCTGGGTCCGCGACCCCGAGCGCCCGGCCGCGATCCGCGCGCGCCTGGCCGGCCTGCACGGGTTCTTCGTGCGCAAGTGGTACTTCGACGAGCTGATCGACACGCTCATCGTCCGGCCGTTCGCGTGGTTCGGGCGCTTCGGGCGCAACGTGTTCGAGCGCGTCGTCGTCAACGGGGTGTTCGTCGGCGGCACGTCCGGCGCCGTGCGCGCCGGCTCCGCGGCCGTGCGCGCCGCGCAGTCGGGCTTCCTGCGCTACTACGCCGCGCTGCTGCTGCTCGGCATCACCGCCCTCGGCCTCTACTTCCTCATCTCGGCGTCGTGACGGTCCACCTCTCGATCCTGCTCTTCTGGCCCGTGGCCTTCTCGCTGGTGGCCGCGGTCATGCCGCGCCGGCTCGCGCCCGTCGCGGCGCTGGTCGGCGCGCTCGTCCCGCTCGGCTACGCCGTCGTGATGCTGCTGGACTTCGAGACGACCGGCGACCTGCAGTACGTCACGAACGACACCTGGATCGAGGACCTCGGCATCCGCTACATCCTCGGCGTCGACGGGCTGAACCTGTGGCTCGTGGCGCTGACCGCGCTGCTGTTCGCGATCGCCGCGCTGTGGGTCACGCTGCGCCCGCCGGCCTCCCGTCCGCGGCTGTACACGTTCCACCTCGGGCTCGCGGAGACCGCGGTGCTCGGCGCCTTCCTCGCGCAGGACCTGATCCTCTTCGTCCTCTTCTTCGACCTGATGCTGGTGCCGTTCTACTTCCTGGTCGGCCAGTGGGGGACGGGCCCGGACCGGGTCGCGGCGACGTTCAAGCTCGTCGTCTACACGCTGGTCGGCTCGCTGCTCATGCTCGCGGCGGCGGTGGCCACCGGTGTGCTCGCGGGGACGAACGGCGAGATCGACTTCTCCTTCGCGTTCCTCAGCGCGAACCCCGTGTCGGAGGCGAACCAGAAGTGGCTGTTCGTCGCCTTCGCCCTCGCCTTCCTGATCAAGATGCCGGCGTTCCCGCTGCACGGCTGGATGCCGGACGGCTACCGGTCGATGCCGCTCCCGGTCCTCGCGGTGTTCTCGGGCGTCCTCTCGAAGGTCGCCGCGTACGGCTTCCTGCGCGTCGTCCTGCCCGTCTTCCCGGACGCCACGCAGGACTACGACATCGTCGTGATGCTGATCGCGCTCGCCTCGATCCTCTACGGGTCGATCCTCGCGTTCACCCAGACGAACTCGCGGCTGATCCTCGGCTACTCGTCGATGGCGCAGCTCGGCTTCATCACGCTCGGCATCTTCGCGCTCGGGCAGACGGCAGGCGCGCAGGGCGCGCTGCTGCAGATGGTCAACCACGGGCTCGTCGTGGCGCCGCTGTTCTTCATCGTCGCGCTGCTCAGCGAGCGGGCCTCGGGGTCCGAGGACCTCCGCGACATGGGCGGCATCGCCTTCCGCGCCCCCGTCCTCGCGACGCTGTTCCTCATCGTCGCGCTCGCCACGCTGGCGATGCCGGGCTCCGCGAACTTCGTCGGCGAGTTCCTCATCCTCCTCGGCGTGTTCAACGCCGAGATGGCGATCGCCATCATCGCCTCCACCGGCGTCGCGCTCGCCTCCGTCTACATGCTCCGGATGTACATCCGCAGCATGCACAACCGCACGGGCGAGCAGGTCCGGTCGTTCGAGATGTCGGTGCGCGACGCCCTCGTCCTGGTCCCGCTCGTGGCGGCCATCCTCGCCTTCGCGCTCTATCCGCAGCAGGCCCTCGAGCACTCGGAGCCGACGGTCACGCGGATCGTGTCGACCGCCTCGGGGGACACGTCCGTCGCCCAGGAGGCCGTCACGCCATGACGTTCGTGCTCGCCCAGGCGGCCGAGGTGCAGGCGCCGACGATCGACTGGATGCTCCTGTCGCCGCTCGTCGCGCTCGCCGGCGGGCTGTGCGTCGTCCTGCTCGCCGGGCTGCTCCGCGCGCCGTTCGTGCGCCACACCGCCGTCCCGCTGCTCACGCTCCTGACGCTCGCCGTCGCGGGCGGGCTCGCGATCGCCACCTGGGGCGAGAACGAGCCGATCATGGCCGGCGCGCTGACGATGGACGACCTCACGCGCGTGCTGACGCTGCTGTTCCTCGTCACCGCGGCCGGCGCCGTGCTGCTGGCGTGGCGCAGCATCGCCGCGCGCGAAGCGGGTCACGGCGAGTTCCACCACCTGCTCCTCGCCGCCGTGACGGGCATGGTGGTCCTCGCGGGATCGTCGAACCTCGTCTCGCTGTTCATCGGCTACGAGCTGCTCTCCATCCCGCTGTACGTCCTCTGCGCGACGGAGCTGCGGCGCGCGACGTCGCTGGAGTCCGGGCTGAAGTACCTCATCATCGGCTCGGTCGGGTCCGCGACATTGCTCTACGGCCTGGCGCTCGTCTACGGCGCGACCGGCGCGACGGACTTCGGGGAGATCGCGGCGGCCGCGGAGGGGGTGTCGGGCGACGTGCTGCTGCTGACGGGCATCGCGCTCGTCGTCACGGGCCTCGCCTTCAAGGCGTCCGTGGCGCCGTTCCATCAGTGGACGCCCGACGTGTACGAGGGCGCGCCGACCGCCGTGACGGCCTTCATGGCCGTCGCCACCAAGGCCGCCGCGTTCGGGATCATCGTGCGGCTGTTCGACGTCGCGCTGATCGGCGAGTCCTCCACGTGGGCGCCGGCGGTGGCGACCCTCGCCGTGGTGACGATCGTCGTCGGCAACGTCGGCGCGATCGGGCAGTCCTCGCTCAAGCGGCTGCTGGCGTACTCCTCCGTCGCCCAGGCGGGCTACATGCTCGCGGGGGTCGTGGTCACGACGCAGCTCGGCATCCGGGCCATCGTCTTCTACCTCGCGGTGTACCTGCTGATGAACATGGCCGCGTTCGCGGTCGTGATCGCGCGCGAGCGCGAGTCCGGGCTCGGGGACGACATCTCCTCGCTGTACGGGCTCGGCGCCGACCGGCCGCTGCTGGCGTGGCCGATGACCATCGCGATGCTCTCGCTCGCGGGCTTCCCGGCGACGGCGGGCTTCTTCGGCAAGGTCTACCTGATCGGCGCCGCGGTGGACAACGGCTACGCCTGGCTCGGCGTCGCCATCGTGCTCGGATCCGCGATCTCCCTGGCCTACTACCTACGCGTCGTCGCGGCGGTGTGGATGCGCTCGCCGGAGGACGCGCCCGCGCCGGCCGCCGTGGGCGCCGGGCCGGCGCGCCCGGCGATCGCCGGCGGA
>DATMVH010000098.1:0-6520 GCA_035563395.1 Solirubrobacteraceae bacterium | reverse complement strand
CTCGTCGCCGAGCCTGTCGTTGAGCGCGATGCAGAAGCGCTGCAGCACGGGGCTGACGCAGACGGGGTGGTCCGTGTGCTTCTCGCCGGCGATGAAGGCGACCCACTCCATGGCGCAGCGGCCGTCGGCAGGGCTGCGGTGCGCGCCCTTGGCGAGGAAGTACGGGTTGCTCTCAGGCATTCGTTGGCGCTCTCCGCTCGTGGTTGATCACGCCGCGTCCTTCCACAGCCCCGCGTCGCTCGCGGCGGACTCGTCGGCGACCACCGCGCACTCGGGGCAGTCGTCGGTCATCGCGCCGCACCCACTGCATTCGGGGGGTTGCGGCGGGTCGAGCGGCCCGCGGCCCTCGAGCCCGCCGACATAGGGGTCACGCGTGGTGACGACGCGACGGGTCACGCCGCGCCCCCGGTCCGCTCGCGGTCACGGCACAGCGGGTAGACGTCGGCGCACTCGTCGCCGACGAGCCGCAGGCCCGCGAGCGTGTCGCTCTCCGCGGCACGCGCGGCCTCGGCAGCCTCGTCGCCGCGGCTCGCGGCGCGGCACAACGCGAACACGAGCGCAAGCGCGACGAGCCACCCGGCGGCAGCGATGGCGATGACGATGGGCAGGCTCACGCTGCGGCCTCGGTCGGCGCGGTGAGAAGCGCGGTGAGCGTCGTGAACTTCCGGACGCCCAACTCATGCCGCACCGCGACGCTCAGCAGCCGGTCACGCGGCACGTCGCGAGCGACCTGCTTGACCGCCCACATCGCCTCCGTGACGTCACGCGCCGAGCGACCGCGAGGGTTCCCCAGCACATCGAGCGGGCCGCGGAGGCGACGCGCGATCGCCTGCACACCCAGCGCGGCCGCGGGGTCGCGCCCCGTCTCCGCGGCGCGGGCGTCCGTCGCCATCCGGTCCGCAGTCCCGCACAGCTCCCGGTGCAGATCGCCGGCCTTCTCGTTGTGCGCGTGGATCTCGCGGACGGCGCCGAGCACCGTGAGCAGCACCGGCTTCTGCGCGGGTGTCGCGGACGCGGCGAGGAGCTGCAAGGGCTCGGTGAGCGCGCGGAGGACGCGTGCGATGCCGATGCTGTGGGCTCGCGCGTCCATGGCGGGCTCCAGGAGCGTGGTGCGGATCGTGTGCGCGTTGGCGTTCATGCCTACGCGGCCTGCCTTTCCGGGGGGTTCTCGGGTGGGAAGAGCTCGTTGACGTCCCGATGAAGGGCCGCAGCGATCGCGGCTTGGGTTTCATCCGCGGGGACATGGAGGCCGTGAACCCAGCCCCACACCTGCCGCTTGTCGACTCCGAGGCGGTCGGCGAGCCACTGCTGGCGGCGTCCGTCCTCGTCGAGGGCCTGCTTGAGGGGCGTGTTCAGGCGGGCACGGTCCATATGGGTACGGACTGTACCCCGAGGACGCGTGGCTTGTCAACCATCGTCCATAGCCCTTGTATGGGCGGTGACGTGGCGGAGCCGGTCTTGATCCGCGAGCGACTGCGGAAGCTACGCGGCAAGATGAGCCGCGACGATCTCGCGTGGCGAACGAACCCGCAGGTGACCGCCGGCGCGATCAAGCGGATCGAAACCGAGTGGGGCAGCGTCCCCGAGGCGCGCGTGCTGGAGGGCCTCGCGCACGCGCTCGGCGTGTCACCCGACGTCTTCTACGAGTGGCCGATCGCGGTTGCGCGCCGCGACGGACCGGCGAGTGCTACGGGACGAGACGAAGACGACGAGGGGGGCGGTCCGCCTCGTCTGCCGGGCCCCGTGCCAGCAGCGCCAGCTCCTCCGCCTGCTGAGCAACCGCCAGGAACCACGTCTGCGCGTAGTTCTCAGGGCCGAGCATCTCGGCGAGGTCGCGGTGCAGGTTCCGGCTGAGTACCGCGGCGCGCGCAGCCTGTTCCGCTTGCGAGAGGACGTCGTGTGTGACCCGATGTGCGTCCGGCACTGGCAGCCTCCATGCGTCAGTTGGCGTGTTGCCGCTGCCCCGGCGCCCGCTCAGTGTACGGAATCTCCGGAAAGCCGACCGGCATCCCCGAAGCTGGTATCGCTACCAAACCCCCGCAATTTCCGCGCGAATCCGCTCACCGGTCGAAACTCCCCACCGATGCGTGTCAGCGCGCCGACTTCCGGCGCGGCATGACACCGGCACTCTGACCATCGAAGGAGCCACGGATGCGCCTCCCCCGCCCCCTCGCCGCCATGCTGATCGCTATCGCCGCGCTTCTCGCCGCGTCGGCGCCCGCCGACGCGAGCCGGCGAGCCACCGACGCCGAGACGCTCGAGATGGCGGAAGCGACCGGGTTCCGACCGGAGTGCTTCTTCGCGCACATCAGCACCATCGACGACGCGTGGGCGCTCGGGACCGAGGTCGGGATCGGCAGCTGCCAGCGAGGGATCGGCAACGGCTACATCGTCATGTACCGCGACCCCGCGGAGCCGCGCGTGTGGGAGGAGGTCCTGCAGGCCAGCGACGGTCACGACATCGTGTGCGACGACTACGGCATCCCGCTCGACGTGGCGCGCGATCTCAGCCCGATGGTTCCGATCTGCGTTCGCCAACCGCCGCGGCCGGCCGTCGTCGTGCTCGTTCAGACCCGGTCGGGGCTACTGCTGCGTGAGAGGCCGCGGTCGATGGCGGTGGGCGCGAAGGGCGCGATCACCAGGATGCGGTGGCGGCGGTGGGGCGGACCGGTCGCGGTCGGCCGCGGGCACTACACGATCGCTGGGTTCGCCGGCGAGCCGGACACCGGGTTCTCGGGCACCGTGACGATCCGTTTCAGCCGGCCGCGGACGTGCCGCAGTGGCGACCGCGTCTACACGCGGCTTCGCATTACGACGCGCAAGCGGCTGCGCGAGGGCATGGTGCTGCCGTATAGCCGCGGGGGCGAATGGGCGGACTGCGCTGACGTCGCGCGAGCCGCCGAGACGGGTCCGTAGACGACGAACGCCCCGCCGGCCGAGTGGCCGACGGGGCGATCAGGGTTGGTGGCGATTGTGGACCATCCGGCGGACGGATGGCTGACTGCGGGCGCGCCATGTCGCGCGGATCGTCACGCCCGCCGATACGTGGCCTGCGGCGCGGGCGCCCTGCCCGGTGGCTCGCGCCGCACGCTACCCCCGCGGGCGCCTGTCCGGCGCCAATGTCCCGGGTGCCCCGCGCCGCACGCTGACATCTGATATCTTCGCGGCACGGAACGGGGCCGACTGCAGCAACGGCCGACCCCGTGGGTGCTCCGCAGGAGGCGTCAGGAAGCCCCGGGCTTCCTGGTCCTCCCTGACTCCCGCGAGCGGCCGTCAGTCCGGCTCGTACGCCCATCCTTCGAGTGATCTGAGTGCCCCGCGCCGCACGCTACTCCCGCGGGCGGTGGTTCGGGCTCCAGCCGCGTGGCTTTAGCGCGATGCCTCGCGTGCCGCAGCCGGGGCAGCGGCCATCGTGCCCGGTCCACAAGCGCACGAGGCATCCGCGGCCGTACCGCGGGCACGCGTAGAGCTGGCCCGGCACACGGCGGCGCCTACGGGCCGCGTCGCCCGAACGTGCTGCCCGTCGATACCGCGATCAGCAGCAGCACCACGGCGCCCACGACCACCAGCACCAGGCCGATGGTGTGCAGGACGCCGGCGGTGAGCAGGTAGAGCAGCAGGCCGACGGCGAGCAGGATGACCGCGCCGGCGACGCTCATCGCGCGGCACCCGCGGCCTTGATGCCGCGGCCGACCGCGAGGCCCGCCCACGCCCAAACCATCTTGTCGAGGTAGGCGTTGTAGCTGAGGCGGAGTGTCGGGTCGACGTCGATGATGGCGCAGAGAATCACGAGGACCGCGCCGACTGCGGTGAACGCGAGCACGATCCAGGTCGCGACGTTCGCGAGGTCCAGCGTCATGGCTTCTCCTTCGTTATGACAAAGTTGCGGGTGGTGTTCTGTCACCCCGCAATCGGCCCATATGAGATACTGAGCGGCAACGACAAGTGGCCCGGCGGTGCGTGAACACCCCGGGCCGTGGCACAGGAGGCAAGTCCTATGCAACCGGAGCGTACCGCCAGACCGACGTATCTACGCGGGCGAGCAACACCGCTAGACCCGCTGCCAGACGTTCCGCTCGGTCTATGCGGATGCGGGTGCGAGGCCACCACGAACGTAAAGCGTGGGCGCCCCCTGCGCTACCTCAGGGGCCATCAGAAAATCCCGCGCGGCCCATTGGCCGTTGAGGTCGACGGCGGTTACGACACGCCATGCTGGATGTGGCTCGGAGCACAGAACGGGCGCCGATACGGCGAGGTCGGCAATAGACGGGTCGGCGCGAGGATGCTCGCGCATCGCGCGATCTACGAGGAGATGGTCGGCCCGATCCCGGCAAGCCTGACGATCGACCATCTCTGCGCCAACACACTGTGCGTCAACCCAACGCACCTCGAGCCGACCACGCTCGCTGAGAACACGCGGCGGCAGTGGGCTGACGGTCGCGCTGACCCCGCGCGACGACAGAAGGCTAAGACACACTGCCCGCATGGCCACCCCTACGACGAGGAGAACACACGGCACGCCAACGGGCGGCGACACTGCCGGGAGTGCGGGCGCCAACAGAGCCGTGCGGCTAGTCGTCGGCGGGCCGCTTTGCGAGAAACCGCTGTCGCTCTGCTCGACGCCGGCGACTCAAACCCAGGAGCACCTTCCCCCCCGCACGATTCCAGCGAAGGAACTGGTTCGCAGCTTTCGCTCGGCGACCGTCATTGAGCAGACGCAGGAGAGTGGAGTCGCGGAAGGCGCCCGCTCCCACGTTGTATACAAAGCTAGTCAGAGCATCCATCTCGCCCTGGTGAAGGGGTACCTTGACCAGGGTCCGCACGGTGTTCTGCGCCTCGGCCGAGTCCTTCTCCAACTCCTGGAGAGCGCGCTCACGCGTCCAATGGAGCTTGCGGTCCGCTTGAGTTAGCGGTCCGTAGTGCAGAAGTGTGCCGAAGCCGATGGTCGCGTGCCCGGCGGCGTCCTCGTACGCCTCCGCGCGGAATCCCTCCCACTGGGCGATCAGGTTCACGCCGCGCTGCGACAGCTTCAGGCGGTGCACGGGGTGGCGTCGCGGGTCGCGCGGCCGTCGCCCGTGCTTTCCGGCGAACGTCTTGAGCGCCGCTGCGCTGGGGGCTTCCTTGTGCCACGGCTCGCCGGGAACGGTGTTCGCGAGCGGCATCCCGCGCGTGGTGCACCACTGGTCGAACCACTCGGCGTCGGTGTACTGGTCGATGTCGAGCGCGTGGTCGGCGCGGCCGACGCGGATGTGCGGGGCGGTCGGGCTGGGGATGGCGGCGAGCGGCGCCCAGGGGCCGCCGCGCTTGTAGCGCTCGTACGCTTCGCGCAGCCGCGCTTGCTCGGCCATTGTGCGCCTCCCCGACGTGACGTTGAGGCGGCGGCCGCGGTAGTCCTCGGCGGCGAGCAGCACCCATTGCCACTCCCGCGAGACTCGTCGGCCGTTGTAGAAAGCGGCCATTCGGGGGTCCTCCCGGTGGTCGGGCGAGGGCGTGGCGAGGTAGTTGAGCCGCGCGGTCCGCTTACGGCGTGACCGTCATGCGAACATGCGTGCCGTCGCAGTAAGCGCCGAGCAGCGCGCCCATGTACGCACCGGCGGATCGGTTCTCGCTCGACGGGATGAGACGCACCGATGCGCCCGCGCCGCCCTCGGCGAACATCGCGGGGGGCTCTTCGTCGCGGTCCATGCCCGGCGCGGTCGGCGTTCCGCGCAGCGCGGCGCGGCGATTCGCCTCAGCGTCCCGCCGGCTGATGTGCAGCACCTTCGGGTACCGCCGCCGGACGTCCGCGATGTGGTCGGTCAGGTTGGGCCACCGCGTGCGGCTGAACTCGACGGTGACGATCTTCGCGGTGTCGATGCACGGCTGCTGCGCAGCCGCGGGGCGTCCCTTCAGGCCACCGTTCAGCAGGAGCGCCGCGATGACCGTGGCGACGATGGCGGCGAGCAGCGCGACGGCGATGAACGCCGGCCACTTCACGGCGTGTCCCGCCGCCCGTTGCGGGCCGCCGCGTTCGCGCGGCGACTCAGCTCATCGCAGTCGATGGAGCCGTCCGAGAGCACGAGCCCGCGCGCCTCGACGCCCGCCTCGTTCGCGACGGACGCGACGATCACGTCGGCGTACGCCTTCTGCGCCGTCGGGTTCGGCTTGCCGCGGATACCGGGAAGTTCGCCGCTGAACGTCAGCGACCCGGCCTTCGCGACGCCGGACCCGAGGCCGCACAGGACGTCGACGGCTATCCGGCGGCCCTCCGCTTGCCGGTCGAGCCGGGAGCGGTTCTCGTCGACCTGGCTGGTGACGACGAGCAGCAGGTAGAAGAACGCGATGCTGACGACGACGGTCTTCCAGTGCTCGCTGACCCAGCCGCGGAGGCTGTCGCCGCGCCGGCGGCCGGGGTGGCGATGCCTCGTTGCCGCAGTCGCCGCGCCTTGCTCTCTTGCTCTGGCCCAGCGCGCTTTGAGCCAGGTGCGGAAACGCCTAAGCCTGCTCGCCATCGCGGAGCCTCGCTAGCTCTTCGTCCTGC
>DATMVH010000097.1:0-7910 GCA_035563395.1 Solirubrobacteraceae bacterium | reverse complement strand
GTCTCGTCGGCCGCGTCGGCGATCGCGGCGCCGCCGAGACCGAGGGCGCCGAGGGCGGCGACGGCGGCGGCGGACTTGCGGATGCTGCTGAGCACGGGTGTTCCCTTCGTCGGGTGCATGTGCGGACGATGCTCGGCGCGGCGCGCGCGAATCGGCCGGGAAGCGGCTGGGAGTTCGCTGAGGGCCGCCGGCCGGCGGCTCAGGCGGGCTCGCCTTGCGCGGGGCGATCGTGTGGCTGAGCGGTCAGATCGCCCGGACCGCGAGCACGAGCGTGAGCGGGCCGATCCACGCGAGGAGCTCTCCGGTGCGCTCTGCGTCCCCGACGACGGCGATGGCGATCCCGAGGAGACCGGACGCGACCGCCCATGCCGGCGCCGCCCTGCCGGGCCCCGCCACGCGTGCGCCATCCGCGCGCGGCCGTACCTCGGCGTCCGGCCGGCGGCGAAGCGGTGCGCGAAGCGCGCGCCGGCCCAGCGGATCAGGCTGTGCGCGAAGGCGACGGAGAAGCCGATGTACGCCGCGGCGAGGCCGTGGCCGAACTCGGCCGTCGCACCGCCGCGAGATCCACGGTCGTCGCGACGAGCAGGACGAGGCGACGAGCGGAGCGGCGACGAGGCGCGGCCGGCGCACAGCGGGTAGCGCGCGGTCAGCCCCGCGGCGAGGGCGACCCAGCAGCCGATCTCGCGCGCGACGATGAGCCGGCGCGTCGTGAATCGCGAGGGGATCGAGGCCGCCTCGATCCGCCGCGTCGCCGCCGAGGCCGGCTGGCCCAGCGGGTCGCTGCGCCACTACGTCGCCACGCAGTCCGATCTGCTCGCGTTCGCGACGAGCTCGTCGTGCGGCGCGCGAGCGACCGGCTCGCCGCCTGCCGGCGCGGGACGACCCGCGCGAGACGGCGGAGCTCGCGCTGCGGGAGGTCCTCCCCTCGATTGCGCGGCTGACGGGCGGACGAGCGGCTCGGGCCGGTGGGCGCGGGCGACGTCGACTCCATGCGGGCGGAGGGACTCGAACCCCCAAGCCTTGCGGCACCGGCACCTAAAGCCGGCGTGTCTGCCAGTTCCACCACGCCCGCCGGGCCGCCCGCGGGTGGCACGCCGGCGACGCCGGAGATTGTAAGGTCGGCGCGTGCCATGGCGGCAGGCGTGGTGATCGAGCACCCCAACCGCGAGACCGCCGCGGCGCGCGGCACGCGGGCGGCGATCCTCGTGGTGCTGCTCGTCTCCGCGGCGCTGATGATCCTCGTGTCCGTGGGCGGATGGGAGGCGATCGCGGGCGCGCGGGCGCTGCAGGTCGCGCTCGTCGTGGTCTACGCGGGCATGGCGCTGCTCGTGGCGCGCTGGAGCCGCGGCGTGCTGCCCCTCGCCGCCGCGCTGGCGATCCTGGTCGCCACCTTCGCCGCCGTCTCCGTGCCGGGCTGGTACGCGCGCGACAAGGACGGGTTCGTGGACGCAGCGTTCTCGTCCGACGTGCTCGGGCTTCTCACCGCGCTGCTGGTCCCGCTCCAGCTGCTCCTCATGGCCGTCGCCCTGCGCGGCTTCCGCCAGCGCTGGCACGTCGAGGTCGAACGGCCGCCCGCGGGCGCGACCGCCACGGCGTGACCCTGCGGGGGCAATGCGGCGGGTGGGACTCGAACCCACACGTCCTCTCGGACACCGGGACTTGAATCCGGCGCGTAGACCAGTTCCGCCACCGCCGCGTGCCGACGGAGCATAGGCGACGCGCGGCGGCGGCCGCGGCCGGTCCTACAGCGGCATCTTGCCGCGCCCGCGCCGCCCGGCGCTGCCGCTCTTGCTCACGGCCTTCTGGCTCGTCCGGAAGGGCTTGGAGAACCAGTGCCCGAGCTTGCCCGGCGCCTTGCTCGACGTGCGGGTGCCGACGCCGAGGACCTTCTGGCCGCCCCGCTCCGGGTGGCGCGAGAGCCGCGGGAAGAGGAAGGCGAGGATCAGCAGGACCACGCAGAACGCGATCACGGCGGCGATGGTCATGGCCCGGACGTACCCGGCGGCTGCGCGAATCAGTCGAGCAGGGGTCGCAACGCTGAAGCGAGCCGCGCCGACGCGACGAGCACGCCCGCGCCGCTCGGCGGGGACGGCGGCAGCGGCACGACCGAGAGGCCCGCGCGTGCGCACACCAGTTCGCCGGCGGCCACGTCCCAGTGGTTCAGGCCGCGCTCGAAGTACGCGTCGTAGCGGCCGGCGGCCGTCCACACGAGGTCGAGCGCGGCGGCGCCCAGCCGCCGGATGTCGCGCACCTCCGGCAGGAGGCGGGAGACGAGCGCCGCCTGCGTGCGGCGCACCTCCGGGGCGTAGCCGAACCCCGTCGCGACCATGGCCGTCGCCAGGTCCTCGCGCCCCGGCGCGTCGAACGCCGCGCCGTTCAGGGTCGCCGGGCCGTCGCGCGTCGCCGCCCAGAGCTCGTCGCGCTCCGCGTCGAACACCACGCCGGCCAGCACGCCCGCGTCGTCCTCCACCGCGACCGACACGCACCACTGCGGGATGCCGAAGAGGAAGTTGACGGTGCCGTCGAGCGGGTCGACCACCCAGCGAAGCCCGCTCGTCCCCGCCACGTCGCTGCCCTCCTCCCCCAGCAGCGCGTCGTCGGGCCGCGCCGCCGACAGCCGCTCGCGGATCAGCCGCTCGGCGGCGAGGTCGGCGTCCGAGACGAGGTCCGTGGCGCTGCTCTTCGTCGCGATCCGCAGCTCCTCGACGCGCGCGAACGCCTCGCGCAGCTGCGCGCCGGCCTCGCGGGCGACCGACTCGGCGAGCGCCAGGAGCTCCGTCATGCGGTCGGGCTACCTCGCGACGAGGTCGACGAAGTAGTCGAGCGCGCCGGGATTCGCGAGCGACTCGCGGCTCACCGCCTTCTCCGGCGGCTGGCCCATCAGGATGCGCTTCACCGGCACCTCGAGCACCTTGCCGGACAGCGTCCGCGGGACCTCGCCGACCTGGCGGACTTCGCTCGGGACGTGCCGCGGCGAGCAGTCCTCGCGCACGCGCGCGCGGATCTTCGCGACGAGGTCGTCGTCGAGCTGCCGGCCCTCGCGCAGGACGACGAACAGCGGCATCCAGTTGTCCTCGCCCTCGCGCGGGACGTCGACCACGAGCGCGTCCACGACGTCGTCCACGGCGAGCACCGCGCGGTAGATCTCGCTCGTGCCCATGCGCACGCCGCCGCGGTTGATCGTGGAGTCCGACCGCCCGTAGATCACCGCGGTGCCGCGCTCGGTGATGCGGATCCAGTCGCCGTGGCGCCAGACGCCCGGGTACATGTCGAAGTACGCCTCGCGGTAGCGCTCGCCGTCCTGGTCGCCCCAGAAGCCGATCGGCATGCAGGGCATCGGCTTCGTGAGGACGAGCTCGCCGACCTCCTCGATCACCTCGTTGCCGTCCTCGTCGAACGCGTGCAGGTCGGCGCCGAGCGCGCGGCACTGCAGCTCGCCCTGGTGGACGGGCAGCAGCGGGCAGCCGCCGACGAACGCCGTGCACACGTCCGTGCCGCCGCTCGTGGAGAACAGCCACGTGTCGCGCCCGACGTGCTCGTAGACCCACGCGAACCCCTCGGGCGAGAGCGGCGAGCCGGTCGAGCCGACGGCCCGCAGCCGCGACAGGTCGCGCCCGTCCGCGGGCTCGACCCCCGCCTTCATGCATGCAGCGATGTAGCCGGCGCTCGTCCCGAAGCACGTCATGCCGGACTGCTCGGCGAGGTCCCAGAGCGCGTTCAGGTCCGGGGTCGCCGGGTTGCCGTCGTAGAGCACGACGGCGGCGTCCGTCAACAGGCCGGAGACGAGGAAGTTCCACATCATCCAGCCCGTCGTCGTGAACCAGAAGACGCGGTCGCCCTCGCGCGCGTCGACGTGCAGGTGGAGCATCTTCAGGTGCTCGAGCAGGATGCCGCCCTGGCTGTGGACGATCGCCTTCGGCAGCCCGGTGGTGCCGGAGGAGAAGAGCACCCACAGCGGATGGGCGAACGGCACGCGCTCGAACTCGAGCGGCCCGTCCCGGAGGAAGCCCTCCTGCCAGCCGGAGCCGTCGAGGTGGCGCAGCGTCACGAGCTCGCCGCCGACCTCGCCGTGGATGCCCGCCACGGTCGCGCTCCGGTCGAAGTCGCGCCCGCCGTAGCGGTAGCCGTCGACGGCGAGCAGCACCTTCGGCTCGATCTGGGCGAAGCGGTCGATCACGCTGCGCGCGCCGAACTCCGGCGCGGCCGACGACCAGATGGCGCCGAGCGAGGCGGTCGCCAGGAAGGCGGCGATGGTGTCGGGGACGTTCGGCAGGTACGCGGCGACGCGGTCGCCGCGGCCGACGCCGCGGGCGGCGAGGCCCGCCCGGATGCGCGCGGTGCGCTCCCGCAGGTCGCCCCACGACCACTCGACGAGCGGGCGCAGCTCCGACGCGTGGAGGATCGCCGCGCGGTCGTCCGGCTTGTCGCGGAACAGATGCGCGGCGTAGTTGACGTCGGCGCCCGGGAACCACTCCGCGCCCGGCATCGAGGCGTCGCCGAGGACCCGGTCGTAGGTGCCCTCGACCTCGAAGAAGTCCCAGATAGCGCCCCAGAAGCCCTCGAGGTCGTCGACCGACCACTGCCACAGCGCGTGGTAGTCGTCGTGGCCCTGCGCGCGCATGAACTTCGCCATCGCCGACTGCTCGCGCAGCTCCGCCGGCGGCTCCCACAGCAGCTTGCCCGCGTCCATGCGGCGCAGCCTAGTAAGCCTTCACGACGCGGGCGCTGCCTTCACCTCGACGACGCCGGAGCGCACGCGCGCCTCCCACACCGGCTGGGGGTACGGCGACGGCCCCCGCTCGACGCCGCCGTCCGCGAGCCGGAAGGTGGAACCGTGCAGCGGGCAGGTCACGCAGCCGTCGCGGATCTCCCCCTCGTCGAGCGGCCCGCCGCGGTGCGCGCAGCGGTTGGAGAGGGCGAACACCTCGCCCTGCCAGCGCGCGACCATCACGCCGACGCCGTCCACCTCGGCGTAGCGGGCCTCGCCCTCCGGCAGGTCGGCCTCGCGCACGACCGGCGACCAGTCCCCGCCGCGGTCCTCGAAGGCGGTCTGGTCGACGCCGACGCCCTCGGCGTAGGAGAGGTGCCCGCCGAGATACCCGCCCGCGCCGAGCGCGCCGGCACCCGCCAGCGCGAGCAGCTTGCCGTACGCACGGGCGCCGCGGCGCCGCACCGCGTAGGAGGCGCCGAACAGCGCGAGCGCGGTGACGTTCGAGGCCGCGTGGAGGAGACCGATCCGCCGCACGGCCTCGTCCGCGGCCTCCGTGTCCGCCCAGTCCGTCATGCCCGTGACGGCCGCCGGCCCCGAGGCGAGGATGCCCAGGCCGATCAGGCGGTCCGCCGCGGGGCGCGCCGCGCGGCCGCCCAGCCAGTCGAGGAGGACCGCGCTCGTCCACGTCCCGATCGGGACGTCGGTGAGCAGCGGATGAAGCGCGTGGCCGAGCCACGTACCGGTCAGTGCGTCCTTGACCGGCCCGGCGGGGATGACGTCCCGGACGGCCTTGCCGATGGTGCTCGCGGGCTGGTCCAGATCCTCGAGCCGCGCGAGTTGCTCGAACGCCGCGTGCGACCTGGGAGATCGGGGGCTGGTCGTCGTCATGACCGCGCCACTACCCTCCGGCCGACGATGACCGACCTCGTCTTGTCAGAGAACCGCGGGCCGGTGCGCCACGTCGTGCTCAACCGCCCGGACAAGCGCAACGCCTTTCATCCGGAGCTCGTCGAGGCCACCGGCGCGGCGCTGCGCGCCGCCGCGGACGACCCGGCCGTCCGCGTCGTCGTCGTGCGCGGCGCCGGGCCGGTGTTCTCCGCCGGAATGGACCTCGCGACGCTGGCCGCGCTCGCGGAGGAGCCGGATTCGCTGCGCGGCTTCCGGCGCGTGTGCCTCGAGGCGTGGAACGCGGCGGAGGAGATGCCCAAGCCGGTCGTGTGCGCGATCCACGGCGCCTGCATCGGCGGCGCGATGGAGCTCGCGCTCGCCTGCGACCTGCGGGTGATGGCCGCGGACGCCGTCATGGGGCTCCCGGAGACGCGGCTCGGCCTGATCCCGGACGTCGGCGGCTCGTCGCGGCTGCCGCAGCTCGTCGGCCTGGGCCGCGCGAAGGAGCTCGTCCTCTGCGGCAAGGTGGTCGGGGCCGGGGAGGCGGAGCGGATCGGCCTCGTCACCCGCGTCGCCGAGCCGGCGGCGCTTGGCGCGGAGGTGGACCGGCTGGTGGACGAGCTGCTGGCCTGCGCGCCGGTCGCGGTCGGGCTCGCCAAGCGCGTGCTCGACGCCTCGGCGCGCCCGGCGCTCGCCGCGACGCTCGAACTGGAGGTCGCGGCGCAGGAGCGCTGCGCGCGGACGGCGGACTTCGCCGAGGGCGCGCGGGCGCTGGCCGAGAAGCGCGCGCCGGCCTTCTCCGGCCGGTGATGGGCGCGGGACCGGTCGTCGTCCTGGCCGGCGGCACGGGCGGCGCGAAGCTCGCGCGCGGGATGCTCGACGTCGCCGGCGAGGACCTGGTGGTGATCGCCAACACCGGGGACGACGTCGAGATCCACGGCGGCCTCGTCTCGCCCGACCCCGACCTCGTGACCTTCTGGCTCGCCGACCTCATCGACGCGCGCGGCTGGGGCCTGCGCGACGACACGTTCGCGGTGATGGACGGGCTGCGGTCGCTGGGCGAGGACGTGTGGTTCAACCTCGGCGACCGCGACCTGGCGATCTGCCTGTGGCGCGCGCGGCAGCTCGCGGAGGGCCGGCGGCCGACGGAGGTCGCCGACGCGCTGCGCCGCGCGCTCGGCGTGCGGGCGCGCGTGCTGCCGATGGCGGACTCGCCCGTGCGGACGTGGGTGCGGGCGCGCGGGACGTGGCACCCGTTCCAGGCGTTCATGATCCGAGAGCGCGCGCAGGGACCCGTCGAGGGAGTGGAGTTCCGCGGCGCCGCCGCGGCCGGGGCCACGCCCGAGGCGCTCGAGGCGATCGCCGCCGCGCGCGCTGTCGTCGTGGGGCCCTCGAACCCCGTGATCTCGATCGCGCCGATCCTCGCCGTGCCGGGCGTCCGCGCCGCGATCGAGGCGACGGCGGCGCCGGTCGTGGCCGTGTCGCCGCTCGTCGGCGGGCAGGTGCTCAAGGGGCCGACGGACGCCTTCATGGCCTGGGCGGGCGCGCCGCTGTCGGCGGACGGGATCGCGGCGCGGTACGACGGGCTGCTCGACGGGCTCGTGGCCGACGAGCGGGCGGAAGGGCTGCCGACGCTCGAGACGGACGTCGCGATGCCGGACGCGGCGGGACGCCGGCGCGTCGCCCGGGAGGTCCTCGATTTCGCGCAGGCGCTCGCCCGCGGGCGGTAGCATCGCGCCGATGCGGACCGCCGCCATCCTCCCGGTCAAGACGTTCGGGCGCGCCAAGCAGCGGCTGGAGCGCGCGGTGGAGGGCCCGGACCGCGCGGAGCTCGCGGCGGCGATGGTCGGGGACGTGCTGGCGGCCCTCGCCGAGGTCCCCGCGCTGGACGAGCTGATCGTCGTCACGGCGGAGGAGCGGGCCGCCGCCGCGGCGCGCGACGCCGGCGCGCACGTCGTTCCCGATCCGGTGGAGGCGGGCCAGTCCGCCGCGGCCGAGCTGGGAATCGCCGAGGCGATGCGCCGCGGCGCCGAGCGCGTCGCGCTCGTGCCCGGCGACTGCCCGGCGCTCGATCCCGGCGAGGTGACGGCGCTGCTCGCCCGCGGGCTCCCGGCCCCGTCCGTCGTGATCGTCCCCGACCGGCACGGCAGCGGCACGAACGCGCTCGTGCTCTCCCCGCCCGACGCCGTCGTGCCCGGCTTCGGCCCCGGCTCGTTCGCCCGCCACGCCGCCCGTGCCCGCGCGGCCGGCGCGCGGATCTCCGTCGCCCAGGTGCCCTCGCTCGCCCTCGACGTCGACACGCCCGGCGACC
>DATMVH010000096.1:0-2135 GCA_035563395.1 Solirubrobacteraceae bacterium | reverse complement strand
TGTAGGTCCCGAGGAGGTTGTTCAGCCGTGTGATGGGCGGCTGGTGGCCGAGGGCTGAGTGTCGGCGGCGATGGTTGTAGGTCCAGAGCCAGCCGTCAAGGGCGGCGGTGCGTTCGGCGCTGTCGCGGTAGATAGCGCCGTAGGCCCAGCCGCCGAGCATGGTGCGGATGAAGCGCTCGGCCTTGCCGTTGGTTTGCGGACGCCGGGGCCGGGTGCGTAGGTGGCGGATGCCGAGGGCGCGGCAGGCGATGGCGTGCAGCGCCGAGCGGTAGGCGGAGCCGTTGTCGGTCAGCAGCCGCTCGACGGTGATGCCGTGACGCGCGAAGAAGCGCCGAGCGCGGCGCAGCAAGCCGATCACCGTGGGCGTCTGCTCGTCGTCGAGGACTTCGGCATACGCGAGGCGGGTGGCGTCGTCGATCGCGACGTGCACGTACTCGTAGCCGACGAGCGCGCGGCGGCGGCCGTGGGCGTCGGTGCGCGTCGGGTTGTAGCGCCGGCGGCCGGTGACGCGGTGCCCGGCGCCGCCCTGGATGCGTCCGAGCTTCTTGACGTCGATGTGAATCAGCTCGCCGGGGCGAGCGCGCTCGTAGCGCACCGGCTGCTCCTGGCCGAGGCGGCCGAGCTTGCCCATGCCGATGCGCGTAAGGATGCCGCTGACCGTCGACAGCGGCATGCTGAGCACTTCGGCGATCTCCGGGCCGGTCATCCGCAGCCGCCGCAGCGCCGCGATCGCCTGCACGCGCTCCTCGCGGGTGCGGTTGGGGATCTTGGCCGGCGCCGAGCTGCGATCCAGCAGCCCGCGCTCTCCGTGTGCGCGGTAGCGCGACACCCACTTCCCACACGTCTTGATCGAGGTCTCCGCGGCCGCGGCGGCGTCCTTGATCGTCCAACCATCGTCGACGACGCGGCGAACCATCTGACGGCGCTTGATCAAGCTGAGCGCCGCGTTAGCGTGCAGCTGCATCCGGTGTCCTCCTTCGGACTGGGTCGGTCTCGCAACCCCCAGCCTCCAAGGAGGCCCGGATGAACAACCTCCTCAGGAACTACAACTAGGTCAGTCCCCGAAGAAGGTGCGCCTCTCGGGAACATTGTCTAGGTAGACACGATCGTCCTGACCCGCGCGTAAAGCGATCCTGGTGATAGTTCCGGATGAGCCGCAGGTGACAGTCGACTCGATCGAAACCGGGCCCTGCCACAGCGAGGACTGCGAGAACCTGTTCCCACGAGACCTTCGTCCTTGTTTCGCAACCTGCGGGACGTTCGGCGATACCCAGCTGGACGGAATGCGTGTCTTCGCCGCCGGGCCTGTGCCGAGCTGCCGATGAGACGTCGTTGTCATTGCCCCGCCGGCGATGGCGCGCATGGCCGGCGAGCGGGTTCCGCCGCGCGAGGCATCCAGGTCGCGGCACGTGAATGCAGCCTTCCACGCGAGCCTCGTCGCGTCGTTCCTCGGGCAGTGGATCTCAGGACGGGCGCGCTACGCCGAGCGAGTTCGCTCCGAGGAACTTCGGCGTGCCCTTCTCGTAGTAGACGTCGAGCTCTGAGATGACGAATCCGCCGTCCCTCAACATCTGCACGACAGGGCGCGTGAGGTGACAGCCACCAAACAGCCGTTTTTGAATCGGCTCAAGACGGTGCTGCCACCGGCGTACGTGTGCATCGGGGGCGAGGCCGTGTTCGACGAAGTGCAGCGTCCCGCCGGGCTTAAGGACGCGGCGCAGCTCGCGCAGCGCTGCGGCGACGTCCGGAATCGTGCACATTGTCCACGTCGAGAGCGCGGCATCGAATCGGTCGTCGGGAAACGGCAGCGCCTCGGCGTCGGAACCAGCGCGGTCTACCGGAACGGGCGCCCCGCGAAGCCGTTTGCCGGCCAGCTTCCACCCAACATCTGCCGGCTCGACGGCGGTGACGCGCGTCACCGCCCTGGGATAGAAGGGCACGTTGAGGCCCGACCCGAAACCGATCTCGATGACCTCACCTGCGAGTCTCTCGCAGACGCGACGACGCTGCGGATGGGATTCCTTCATGTTGCACGCAACGTCGACGATCCGCGGCAGCACCTGCTCGTTGTAAAAGCCCATGGCGCACCCCTTGTCGAGACAGGTATCGCAGCAAACCTACCGCGGCCTAGTTCA
>DATMVH010000095.1:0-5513 GCA_035563395.1 Solirubrobacteraceae bacterium | reverse complement strand
CGGCGCCGCCACGCCGGCGCGGACGCGGTACAGCAGCGCGTCCTCCGCGGCTCGCGCGGTGAACCCCGCGGGAAGGCCCGAGAGCATGGAGCCGTGGCCGAACAGCTCGCCGGGCCCCACGAGGTCGAGCACGCGCCCCTCGTGCACGATCTCCACCGCGCCGGTCCGCACCACCCACACGTGCTCGACGGGCCCGGCGCCGCGCGAGAAGACGATCGCGCCGCGCGGATGGAACTCGATCTCGGTCGCGGCCTCGAGGCGTTCGAGGTCGGCGGCATCCATCGCGTCGAACGGTGGATGCGCGCCGAGGAAGTCCGCGATCTCGTGCAACGACCTGACAGAGATATATCAGTCTTGACAATTACACGGCGGCGCCAGAATACTCGACGGGTTGGCCCGCCGCCGGCGGGCCCCGGGATGGAGGCGAAGGGGAGTCGAATGAGGGAGACGGGCGTTCGAGACCGGTCGGCCGACGCCGCCGATCTCGCCGAGTTCGGGTACAAGCAGGAGCTCGACCGGACGCTGGGAAGCTTCGCCACCTTCGCGGCGGGGATCTCCTACATCTCGATCCTCACCGGAACCTTCCAGCTGTTCTACTTCGGCTTCGCCTTCGGCGGACCGGCGTACTGGTGGTCGTGGCCGCTCGTGTTCGCGGGCCAGCTCATGGTGGCGCTGTGCTTCGCCGAGCTCGCCTCGCGGTACCCGATCGCCGGCTCGATCTACAACTGGTCGAAGCGCCTCGCCTCACCGCACATCGCGTGGCTCGCGGGCTGGATGATGCTCACGGCGTCGATCGTGACCATCGCCGCCGTCGCGCTCGCCTATCAGATCACCCTCCCGCAGATCTCCGACTTCTTCCAGTTCTACGGGGACGGCACCGGCACGTACGACTTCGCCGCCAACGCGGTGATCCTCGGCACGGTCCTGATCGTCTTCACCACCGTCGTGAACGCCTACGGCGTGAAGCTGATGGCGCGGATCAACAGCACGGGGGTTTTCATCGAGTTGGTGGCCGCCGTGCTGCTGATCATCGCGCTGCTCGTGAACGTCACCCGCGGGCCCGGCGTGGTGTTCGAGACGCAGGGCCGCGGCGACGCCTGGGAGCTCGGCTACCTCGGCGCCTTCCTGGCCGCCTCGCTGGCGTCGGCGTATGTGATGTACGGCTTCGACACGGCGAGCTCGCTCGGGGAGGAGTCGCTCGACCCGCGGCGCAACGCCCCGCGCGCCATCCTCCGCGCGCTCGTCGCGTCGTTCGTCATCGGGGGCCTGATCCTGCTCGGCGCGCTCATGTCGGTGGGCAACATCAACGCCGAGGAGCTCAGCACGGGCGGCCTGCAGTTCGTCGTCCTCGACGTCCTCGGCGGCACGATCGGCGACATGGTGCTCTGGTCCGTGGTGATCGCCATCACCGTCTGCAACCTCGCCGTCCACACCGCGGCGATCCGGATGATGTTCGCGATGGCGCGCGACAACAACCTGCCGGCGGGCGAGCACCTCGCGAAGGTCGACCCGAAGCACAAGACGCCGGTCATCCCGGCGGTCGTCATCGGCCTGATCGCGATCGTCATCCTCGTGGTCAACATCCGCCAGCCGCAGATCTTCACCGTCATCACGTCGATCGGCATCGTGATGATCTACATCGCGTACCTGCTCGTGACGGGCCCGATGCTCGTCGCGCGGCTCCGCGGCCAGTGGCGCTCGGAGGACGCCCCGCCCGGCTACTTCTCGCTCGGCCGCTGGGGCCTCCCCGTCAACGTCCTCGCGGTGGTCTGGGGAACCGGGATGGCGCTGAACCTCATCTGGCCGCGGCAGTCGGTCTACAACGCGACCGAGCCGTTCCACTGGTACCTCAAGTGGGGCGCGGTGCTGTTCATCGGCGTCGTGATGGTCGGCGGCTTCGCGTACTACTGGTTCGTCCAGCGCCACAAGACCGGCACGCTCGCGAGCCACGCCGCGGGGGCGCCGGCGGACGAGAGCGCCCAAGTCCCCGTCTGAGCCCGCGGCGCCCGGCACGGCCGGGGCGCCCCGGATGCGACTACCGCAGCGGCGTGCCGTGCGGCGCCGTCGTCTCCACGCGCGCGGCGCCGTTGTCGCTCCCGCCCGCCTCGTGGCGGTAGAACTCGACCTTCGCCGCCGGTATCGGGGTGTTGCCGAGGATCAGGTCGGCGGACTTCTCCGCCGTCATCATCACCGGCGCGTAGATGTTGCCGTTCGTGATGTAGGGGAAGACGGACGCGTCGACCACGCGCAGGCCGTCGAGCCCGTGGACGCGCATGCTCTGGGGATCCACCACCGCCATGTCGTCCGTGCCCATCCGGCAGGTGCAGGACGGGTGCAGCGCCGTCTCGGCGTCCTTGGCGACCCACTCCAGCACCTGCTCGTCGTCCTCGACGCTCGGGCCCGGCGAGAGCTCGCCGCCGTTGAAGGGGTCGAAGGCGGGCTGGTTGAGGATGTGGCGCGCGATCCGGATCGCCTCGCGCCACTCGCGCCGGTCCTGGTCGGTCGAGAGGTAGTTGAACCGCAGCGCCGGGTGCACCCGCGGGTCGGTGCTCTTGAGCTTCACCGAGCCGCGCGCGTCGGACGTCATCGGCCCGATGTGCACCTGATAGCCGTGGTCGCCGGCCGGGACGGACCCGTCGTAGCGGATCGCGATCGGGAGGAAGTGGAACATGAGGTTCGGCCACTCCACGTCCTCGTTGCTGCGCAGGAAGCCCCCGGCCTCGAAGTGGTTCGTGGCGCCGGGGCCGCGCTTGAACAGCATCCACTCGAGCCCGACGCGCGGCCGGTTGCGCCACTTGATGTACGGCGCCACGGACACGGGCTGGCGCGACGCGTACTGGACGTAGACCTCGAGGTGGTCCTGCAGGTTCTCGCCGACGCCCGGCAGGTCGTTGACCACGTCGATCCCGAGCGCGCGCAGCTCGTCGGCGTTGCCGACGCCGGAGAGCTGCAGCAGCTGCGGCGAGTTGATCGCGCCGCCGCACAGGACGACCTCGCCCGCGCGCACTGTCTCCTTCCGCCCGCGGCCGGTCGCGTACTCCACGCCGACCGCGCGCCGGCCCTCGAACAGGATCCGTGTCACGAAGGCGTGCGTCTTGACCTCGAGGTTCGGCCGGCTCATCACCGGGTGCAGGTACGCGCGCGCGGCGGACAGCCGCCGGCCGTTGTGGATGTTGCGGTCGAACGCGGCGAAGCCCTCCTGCCGGTAGCCGTTGACGTCGTCCGTCAGCGGATAGCCGGCCTGCTGGACGGCCTCGAAGAAGGCGCCGAAGAGCGGGCTCGTGGCCGGCCCGCGCTCGAGCACGAGCGGGCCCGCGTGGCCGCGGAACGGGTCGCGGATGTCGGCGGCGAGGCACGTCTCCATCCGCTTGAAGTACGGCAGGCAGTGCGCGTAGTCCCAGTCCTCGAGCCCCGGGTCGCCCGCCCAGTGCTCGTAGTCCATCGCGTTGCCGCGCTGGAAGATCATCCCATTGATGCTGCTCGAGCCGCCGAGCACCTTGCCGCGCGCGTGGTAGACGCGCCGGCCGCCCATGAAGGGCTCGGGCTCCGACTCGTACTTCCAGTCGTAGAACCGGTTGCCGATCGGGAACGAGAGCGCCGACGGCATGTGGATGAACGCGTCCCAGGCGAAGTCCATGCGCCCGGCTTCGAGCACGACCACGCGATTCGCCGGATCGGCCGAGAGGCGGTTCCCGAGGGCGCTTCCGGCCGAGCCCCCGCCGATGATCACGAAGTCGCACTGCGAGGCAGCCATGGACCCTCTCCTTGCGCTCGGACGCGTCGGTGGAGCGCGATGCTATCCGAGCATCGCCGCCGCGCCGAACGGGCCGTGCCCGCGCGCGCCAACCCGTAGCATCGCGCCACGGTCGGGCGACAGTGGAGTCGGACGGAGGAGGAGGCATGACGGCGACGCCGGCGGCGGGGATCACCGCCCGGTCGATGTTCGTGGACGGGGAGTGGTGCGGGGCGGCGTCCGGCGCGACGTTCACGGCCACCAGCCCGGCGACCGGCGAGGCGATCGCCACGATCCCGGAGGGAGACCGCGAGGACGCGCAGCGCGCGATCGACGCGGCGAACCGCGCGTTCGACGGCTGGGCGCGGCTCACGGCGTTCGAGCGGGCGGCGCGGATGCACGCCGTCGGCGACGCGATCGAGGCGCGGCGCGACGACCTCGCCCGCACGCTGACGCTCGACCAGGGCAAGCCGCTGCGCGCGGAGGCCTACGACGAGGTCGACGAGCTCATCGAGTACTGGCGCATGGCGGCGGAGGACGCCAAGCGCGTGGGCGGGCAGCTCCCCAACTCCTTCACGCCGGGCAAGCGCGTGCTGCTCGTGCGCCGGGCGCGCGGCGTGGCCGGGATCATCACCCCGTGGAACTGGCCGTACACGATGCCCGCCGAGCTGATCGCCCCGGCGCTCGCCGCCGGCAACGCCGTGGTGTGGACCCCCGCCCCGAGCACCGCGGTCTGCGCCGTCGCGCTCGCCGAGTGCATCGCCGCCGGCGAGCTCCCGCCCGGCGTGTTCAACATGGTCACGGGCCCCGGGCACCTCGTCGGCGACGAGATCGCTCGCAACCGCGGCACGCACGCCGTCGGCTTCATCGGCTCGACCGGCACGGGCCGCTCCGTGGCCGTCGCCGCGGCCGGCAAGGCGCTCGTGCTCGAGATGGGCGGCAACGGCCCCGTCGTGGTGATGGACGACGCCGACCTCGACCTCGCCGCCGAGGCGACGGTCGCGGCCTGCTTCCTGTGCGCCGGCCAGAGCTGCACGGCGGGGGAGCGCATCCTCGTGCACCGGGCGGTGCAGGACGAGTTCGTCGACCGGCTCGCCCGCCGCGTCGCCGAGGAGGTGCTGCTCGGCGACCCGTTCGACGACGCGACGACGATGGGGCCGCTCAACAACGCGGGCGTCGCCGAGAAGATGGACGCGCACGTCGGCGACGCGCTCGAGCGCGGTGCGGAGGTGGTGGCCGGCGGGTCGCGCGCGTCGGGCTTCCCGACCGACCTCTACTGGCAGGCGACCGTGCTCGCGGGCGTTCCGGCCGACTCCCTCGTCGCGACGGAGGAGACGTTCGGCCCGATCGCGCCCGTGGTCGCCGTCGGCTCGCTGGAGGAGGCGATCGAGCTGACGAACGCCTCGCCGTACGGCCTGCTCTCGGCCATCTTCACCGGCGACCTCGGGGCCGGCATGCGCTTCGCCGACGCCGTGAAGACCGGGTGGGTCAACATCAACGACTCCTCGAACTACTGGGAGAGCCATCTGCCGTTCGGCGGCCGCTCGGGCACCGACAGCGGCATCGGGCGTGTCGGCGGCACGCACGTCATTGAGACCTTCACCGAGCTCCAGACGGTGACGTTCCGGGTCTGACGTCCGTCCAGGCGGCGGCGGGCGGCGCGCGGCGGCGGCGCGACGTGCCGATGGGAGCTGCATGCCCCACCTCGCACCCGCCGCCCTCGCCGCCCTCGCCGCGCGCGCCGGCCGCCTCGCCGTCCTTCTCGCCCTCGCCCTGCTCG
>DATMVH010000094.1:0-4037 GCA_035563395.1 Solirubrobacteraceae bacterium | reverse complement strand
CGCCCTGCGCGAGCAGGCAGGAGGCGAGCTGCGTGGCTAGTGGATCCGCGACGAGCGCCCGCGCGAGCGTCGCCGTGCTCGGCGCCAGCGGTTACGCGGGCGCGATCGCGGCGACGCTCGTGCACCGGCACCCGTTCTTCGAGCTCGCCCACGTGACCGCGCGGTCGGAAGCGGGCGCGCGGCTCGACGACGTGCACCCGCGCACGCGCGTGCCGATGCGGCTGGAGGCATGGGACCCCGACAAGCAGTCCGACGTCGACGCGGCGCTCGTGTGCTGGCCGCACGGAGTCGCCGCGCCGGCCGTCGCGGCGCTGCGCGAGCGCGGCGTCCGCGTCGTCGACCTGTCCGCCGACTTCCGGCTGCGCGACCGCGGCGTCTACGAGGACTGGTACGGCGCGCACGGCGCGCCCGAGCTCTTCGGCACGGGGGTCTACGGCCTGCCCGAGCTGCACCGCGAGGCGATCCGCGACGCCGACCTGGTCGCCAACCCCGGCTGCTATCCGACGGCGGCGCTGCTCGCGCTGGCGCCGCTCGCTCGCGCGGGCCTGATCGGCGACGTGGTCATCGACGCGAAGTCGGGCGTCTCCGGCGCCGGGCGCGAGCCGACGGCCACGACGCACTACATCAGCGCGGACGAGAACGTCGTCCCCTACAAGGTCGACCGGCACCGCCACACGCCGGAGATCGAGCAGGAGCTCGCCGGCCAGGGCGCGCCGGTCACGGTGACCTTCACCCCGCACCTGCTGCCGCTCGCCCAGGGGGAGCTCGTGTCGTGCTACGTCACGCCCTCGCGCGACACGGACGACGCGGAGGTCGCGGAGCTCTTCGACGACGCCTACGCCGTCGAGCCGTGGGTGGAGCTAAAGCTCGGCCCGCCCGGCGTGCTCGACGTACGCGACACGAACTTCTGCCGGCTGTCCGTGCACGTCGACTCGCGCACCGGCCGCATCCTCGTGTTCGGCGCGATCGACAACCTCTGGAAGGGCGCCGCGTCGCAGGCGGTGCAGAACCTCAACCTCATGTACGGCCGGGACGAGCGGGAGGGGCTGCGGTGACCCGGTTCGCGTCGCGCTGGGCGGAGCCGCCGCGGCACGTGACGGAGCGCCCCGGCGGGCTGCCGCGCGGCTTCCGCGCCGGCGGCGCCGCGTGCGGGATCAAGCCGTCGGGCGGGCCGGACCTCGGCCTGCTCGTGTCCGACGAGCCGGACACCGTCAGCGCGGCGCGGTTCACCCGCTCCGGCACGCCGGCCCCGCCGGTCCAGCTCTGCCGCGAGCGGACGCGGCTCGACGCGCTGCGCGCCGTGGTCGTCAACTCGGGCAACGCGAACGCGGCGACCGGCCGCCGCGGCTACGAGGACGCGGCCAGGATGCAGGGCGGCGGCGCGATCGCCGCGGGCGTCCACGAGCAGCAGGTCGCGGTGTGCTCGACCGGCGTGATCGGCGTGCCGCTGCCGATGGGCGACGTCATCCGCGGCATCGTGCTCGCGCGCGACGAGCTCGCGCCGGACGGCGACGCCGCGTTCTGGTCGGCGATCGCCACCACGGACGCGTTCGAGAAGCGCCTCACCCTCGACGTCGCGCTCCCGTCGGGGACGGTCACCGTGGCGGCGCAGGCCAAGGGCGCCGGGATGCTCCAGCCGAGCTTCGCGACCATGCTCTGCTTCCTGCAGACCGACGCGGCGCTGCAGCCCGAGACCGCCGACCTGCTGCTCGGCGTCTGCGTCAAGCGCTCGTTCGACCGCATCAGCGTCGACGGCCAGCTGTCCACAAACGACGCCGCGCTGCTCATGGCCTCCGGGGCGAGCGGCGTGATGGTCGAGCCCGAGAGCGAAGACGAGCTGCGGCTCGGCGAGGCGCTCGACTACGCGCTCCGGCGCCTGGCGATCCAGATGGTGCGGGACGGCGAGGGCTCCGAGCGCGTCGGCCGCGTCCACGTCACCGGCGGCGATCCCGAGGCGGTCGAGCGCGCCGCGCGCGCGGTGGCGAACTCGCCGCTCGTCAAGGCGGCGCTGCACGGGGGCGACCCGAACTGGGGCCGGATCGTGCAGGCGGTCGGCGGCGCGCTGCCCACCGCCTCCCCGCTGCCCGTCGACGTCTGGATCGAGGGCGTGCAGGTGTGCGCGCGCGGCGCGGCCGCCCGCTACGACGCCGCCGCGCTCGACGCCGTGGTGTCCGGGGCCGAGGTCGAGTACCGCGTCGGGCTGCCGGGCGAGGGCGCCGAGAGCGAGGTCTTCTTCTCCGACCTCTCCTACGACTACGTCCGGATCAACGCGGAGTACAGGACATGAGCGAGCCGACGGCACCGCCGCGGTGGCCGCCCGACCACGGCGAGCTCGTGCGCGCCGGCGTCCTCCTCGAGGCGCTGCCGTACATCCGCGAGTTCCACGGCAGGACGGTGGTGATCAAGTACGGCGGCGCGGCGATGAACGACCCGGCGCTGCGCGAGGACTTCGCCCGCGACGTCGTGCTCCTCAAGTACGTGGGGATGAACCCGATCGTCGTGCACGGCGGCGGCCCGGAGATCACGCACTACATGCACCGCCTCGACCTTCCGGTCGAGTTCGTCGGGGGCCTGCGCGTCAGCGACGCGGAGACGGTGGAGATCGCGAAGATGGTCCTGGTCGGCAAGGTCAACAAGGACATCGTCCTGCAGCTGGGCCGCCACGGGCAGCCCGCCGTGGGGCTGTGCGGCGACGACGGCCTGCTCTTCCGCGTCTCCACCATGGAGGGCCCCGGCGGCGAGGACATCGGCTACGTGGGGCGGATCGAGCGCGTCGACGTCGACGTCATCCGCCACATCGCGGAGGACTACATCCCGGTCATCGCCTCGGTCGGCGCGGACCGCGACGGTCGCTCCCACAACGTCAACGCCGACGACGCCGCGGCCGCCGTGGCCCGCGCGCTCGGCGCCTACAAGGTGATCTTCCTCACCGACGTGCGCGGCTGGCTGCGCGACCCCGCCGACCCGGAGTCGGTGATCTCCGCGACCACGGCCGACGAGGTGGAGGCCGCCCTGCCGGACCTCGCCGGCGGCATGCGCCCGAAGCTGCAGGCGTGCGTCCACGCCATCCACGGCGGCGTGGGCGCGGCGCACATCATCGACGGCCGCGAGCCCCACTCGCTGCTGCTCGAGCTGTTCACCAACGCCGGCATCGGCACGAAGGTGCAGCCGGCGCGGTGACCGACGCGCTGATCAACAACTACGCGCGCTTCCCCGTCGAGTTCGTGCGCGGCGACGGCGCGCGCCTGTGGGACGCCGACGGCCACGAGTACCTCGACTTCCTCGCCGGCATCTCCGTCTGCAACGCCGGCCACTGCCACCCGCGCGTGGTGGCCGCGATCCGCGAGCAGGCCTCCGAGCTGATCCACGTCTCCAACCTCTTCTTCAACCGCCCGATGGTGGCGCTGGCGGAGCGGCTCGCGGCGCGCTCGCTCGGGGGGCGCGTGTACTTCGCGAACTCGGGGGCGGAGGCGAACGAGGCGGCGATCAAGCTCGTGCGCAAGGCGCGCCGCGGCGGCGAGCTCGTCGTGCTGCACCATGCCTTCCACGGCCGCACGTACGGCGCGCTCTCGGCCACGCCGCAGGAGAGCAAGCAGGCGCCGTTCGCCCCGCTCGTGCCCGGCTTCCGGACGGTCGACGCGGATCCGGCGGCGATCGACGCGGCGGTCCACGACGGCACCGCCGCGGTGCTGCTCGAGCCGATCCAGGGCGAGTCCGGCGTGCGCATCCTGCCCGACGAGGTCCTGCGCGCCGCCCGCGCCGCGTGCGACCGCACCGGCGCGGCGCTCGTGTTCGACGAGGTCCAGACGGGCATGGGCCGGACGGGAACGCTGTGGGCCTACGAGCAGACGGGCGTGGTGCCGGACGCGATCACCGTCGCCAAGGCGCTCGGCGGCGGCCTCCCGATCGGCGCGCTCGTCACCGGCCCGCGACTCGCCGGCGTGCTCGAGCCGGGCGACCACGGCTCCACGTTCGCCGGCGGCCCCGTCGTGGCCGCGGCCGCGCACGCGGCGCTCGACGTGCTCGACGACCCGGCG
>DATMVH010000093.1:0-2475 GCA_035563395.1 Solirubrobacteraceae bacterium | reverse complement strand
AGGATGTGCTCGGTGCCGATGTAGTTGTGCTTGAGGGTTCGGGCTTCCTCTTGCGCGAGGACGACCACCTGGCGTGCTCGCTCTGTGAATCGCTCGAACATGGTGGTGCGCAGTCCTTCCTGCTACTTGATGGCTAGCGCTCGGTCGTTTCGGCGGTCCGGACTAAGGGTCGGAAGACGAAAATACCCCGATCCCTCATCCTCGTAGTCGGCATTGCTGCCGGTCGAGCTGAGCGATACGGGGTTCGACTTGCGGCCATGGGTCAGTTTACCAACGGGCCGCGGCGTGGCCGGATGGCCGTTGCGGGCGTTTCGGGCCGGACCTCCAGGTGCGTGACAGGACCGTAGAAGGGCCCCTGGGCGGCGTGCGTCGGAGTCCCCCGAACGGGGGAGCTGTCACGAAACCCCGTCGCGCATGGCGGGGAAGAGGACGACCTCGCGGATCGTGTCCTTCCCCGTCAGCAGCATCACCAGGCGGTCGATGCCGATCCCGATCCCGCCCGTCGGCGGCATGCCGTGCTCGAGCGCCTGCACGTAGCCCTCGTCGAACGGCTGGGCCTCCTCGTCGCCGGCCGCGGCGTAGCGCCGCTGCTGCTCGAACCTGGCGCGCTGGTCGTCGGGGTCGTTGAGCTCCGTGAAGGCGTTGGCGATCTCCATCCCGCGCGCGTAGGCCTCGAACCGCTCGACGAGGCCCTCCTTGGCGCGGTGGCGCTTGGCGAACGGCGACAGCTCGACGGGATAGTCCATGAGGAACGTCGGCTGGTCGAGCTTCGGCTCGACGTACTTGGTGAGCAGGTGGTCGACGAGCTGTGCCCACGTGTCCTCCTCGGGCACCTCCAGGCCGTGCTCGCGCATCGCGGCCTGCAGCCCCCGGAGGTCGCGCCCGGCCAGGACGTCGACGCCCGTGCGGCTGCCGATGGCGTCCTGCAGCGTCTCCCGCCTCCACGGGGGCGCGAAGTCGATCTCCCCGCCGTAGTCCGTCTCGTCCGCGACGTAGGCCACGAGCCGCTCGCAGCGCGCTGCGACGTCGTTGTAGTCCGCATAGGCCTCGTACCACTCGAGCATCGTGAACTCGGGGTTGTGCTTGAACGAGACACCCTCGTTGCGGAAGTTCTTCCCGAGCTCGTAGACGCGCTCGAGCCCGCCCACGATCAGCCGCTTGAGGTAGAGCTCGGTGGCGATGCGCAGGTAGAGGTCGCGGTCCAGGACGTTGTGGTGCGTGGTGAACGGGCGCGCGGCCGCGCCCCCGTAGAGCGGCTGCAGGACCGGCGTCTCCACCTCGACGAAGCCCTCCGCGTCGAGGAACCGGCGGATGGCGGCGATCGCCTTCGCCCGCGTGATGAACAGGCGCCGCGCTTCCTCGTTGCCCATCAGGTCGAGCTCGCGGAAGCGGAAGCGCGTCTCCACGTCGGCCAGGCCGTGATGCTTCTCGGGCGGCGGGCGCAGCGACTTGGCGAGGACCGTGAAGTCCTCGAGCGCGATGGAGAGCTCGCCGCGCCGCGTCCGGAACACCGTCCCGTCGGCGCCGAGCAGGTCCCCGAGGTCGAGCGCGAGCAGGCGCGCCATCCGCTCCTCGCCGAGCACGTCCACGCGAGCGTGGAGCTGCATGCGCCCCGAGCGGTCGACGAGGTCGAGGAACGCGGCCCGGCCCTGCCCGCGACGGGCCGCGAGCCGCCCGGCGACGCGCGCGTGGACGCCGGTCTCCTCACCCGGCTGCAGCCCCTCGTGCGGCGCCTTGAGGGCCGCGATCGGCTGCACGCCGGGGAACGCGTGCGGGAACGGGTCGATCCCGGCGCCGCGAAGCTCCTCGAGCTTGCGGCGCCGGGCCGCGAGCAGCTCGCTCGCGGGATCGCCGCCCGTGGTTGGCGGCGCGGCGCGGTCGGGCCCGCGCGCCTCGCCTGGCGCGGGGGCGTCGCCCATGGCGCTAGGCGACGCCGATCTCGGAGATCGTCAGCGTGCGCTCGCCCCGCGGGGCGGGCACCGTGACGGTGTCCCCCTTCCGCCGGCCGACCAGGGCCTTGCCGACGGGCGACTCGTTGGAGAGGCGCCCGTTCATCGGGTCGGCCTCCGTCGAGCCGACGATCGTGTACTTGAACGCCTTGCCCTTCTCGTCCTCGCCCGAGACCAGCGAGCCGACGCGGACGACGTCGTTGTCGAGCTCGGAGGCGTTGATGACCTGCGCCGAGCGGAGCTTGTCCTCGAGCTGGGCGATCCGGGCCTCGAGCATGGCCTGCTCGTTCTTCGCGTCGTCGTACTCCGAATTCTCGGAGATGTCCCCGAACTCGCGCGCTTCCTTGATGCGCTCCGCGACCTCACGGCGCTTGGTCGTGGACAAGTGCTCGATCTCCTTCTTGAGGTTCTCGAGCCCCTCGGGGGTGAGGATGACGTCCTTCTGCATGTCGTCGTCCTTGGGGCGGTGAATGTCCTAGATGCAGGACGGCCCGCCATGGCGGGCCGAACGGGCGTGGATGGTAGC
>DATMVH010000092.1:0-4939 GCA_035563395.1 Solirubrobacteraceae bacterium | reverse complement strand
GCGCGCCGGCGCTCGGGTAGCGCTCGCCCGGCGCCTTCGCCATGCCGCGCGCCAGCGCCTCGTCGAGCGCCCGCGGGAGCCGCGGGTCGCGCTCGGACGCGCGCGGCGGCGGGTCGTCGACGTGCGCGCGCGCCTGCGCTGCGAAGTTCTCCGCCCGGAACGGCTTCTCGCCCGTGAGCAGCTCGAACGCCACGACGGCGAGCGCATAGCGATCCGACGCCGGCGTGCTGCGCTCGCCCATCGCCTGCTCGGGGGCGATGTAGGCCGCGGTGCCGAGCACCTGGCCGGTCTGCGTGATCTGGTCCTCGAGCCCGAGCCGGGCGATCCCGAAGTCGGCGAGCGCCAGGCGCCCGCGCTCGTCGAGCAGCATGTTGGCCGGCTTGACGTCGCGGTGGACGATGCGCTGCTCGTGCGCGGCGTCCAGCGCGGAGGCGGCCTCCTCGAGCCAGCGCAGCGCGACGGGCCGCGCGATGCGACCGCCGCCGCGCAGCTTGTCGGCGACGGTGCCGCCGCGCAGCAGCTCCATGACGATGAACGAGCGCCCGTCGTGCTCCCCGACGTCGTAGATCGTCACCACGTGCGGGTGCGAGGAGAGCCCCGCGGCGGTGCGGGCCTCGCGCTGGAAGCGCTTGCGGGCGCGCTCGTCCTCGCCGAGATGGGCGCCGAGGACCTTGACGGCCACGGCGCGGTCGAGCAGCTCGTCGTGCGCCTCCCAGACGCTCGCCATGCCGCCGTTCGCGACATGCCGCACGATCCGGTAGCGCGCGGGCAGCGTGATGCGGGCGGTCGCGTGTGCCACCTCTTCACCGTACCCAACGCCGGTCGGCCGCTATGCTTCCCCGCCGCATGGCACGCGTCTGTCACTCCTGCGGCAAGGGCCCCGCCTTCGGCCAGAGCCGCTCGCACTCGATGGTGGCGACCAAGCGCCGGTTCGACCCGAACCTCCAGAAGGTCCGGGCGCTCGTCGGCGGCGCGCCGCGGCGGGTGTACGTCTGCACCCGCTGCCTGAAGGCGGGCAAGATCACGAAGGCGTAGTCTCCCGGCCCTTGGCCGACCCGAGTCTCGTCCGTTTCCGTGCTGTCGTCCGGCGGGCGCTGGCGGAGCTGGAGGCACGGCGCGAGGAGGTCAACGACCTCAACGTCTTCCCGGTCGCCGACGGCGACACGGGCGACAACATGGCGCTCACGCTGCGGGCGGTGCTCGACGAGCTCGACCGCCTCTCCAACGCGGGGGAGATCGACGAGATCGGCCGGGACGAGATCGTCGACTCGGTCGCCCGCGCGGCGCTGCTCGGCGCGCGCGGGAACTCGGGCGTGATCCTCTCCCAGCTCATCCGCGGCGCCGCCGAGGAGCTCGCCTCGCGTCCCGGCGAGCTCGTCGACCCCGTGCTCGTCGGCGCGGCGATGCTGCGGGCGGCCGACCGGGCGAACAACTCGGTCCGCGACCCCGCGGAGGGCACGATCCTCACCGTCGCGCACGACATGGCCCGCCGGATCGTCCACGAGGTCGGCCAGCATCCCGAGCCGCGGCTCCACCAGAACGACGCCGAGCGCCAGGACCAGCTGATCGCCGAGGTGCTCGAGGCCGCCGTCGACGCCGGCCAGCAGTCCGTGCGCCGCGGCCCGGACCTGCTGCCCATCCTGCGCCAGGCCGGCGTGGTGGACGCCGGCGGCTTCGGGCTCACGGTCATCTTCGCCGGCGTCGTGGCGGCGCTGCGCGGGACGGAGGCCCCGGAGCTCGACCACCACGCCCCCGCGCGGGTCACCCATCCGGAGCACACGTCGAGCACGTACCGCTTCTGCGCGAACTTCGCCGTCACCGGGACGGACCTCGACGCGGCGGCGTGGACGGCGCCGCTCGAGCGGCTCGGCGACTCCGTGCTCGTCGTGGGCGACCACCACACGCTCAAGGTCCACCTCCACACGGACGACCCGGACGCGGCCATGGCCCTGTTCGCCGAGATCGGCCGCGTCTCGCGCGTCGACATGGCCGACATGCAGGAGCAGGTGCAGGCCCGCAACGAGCGGCTGGCCGAGGCGACGGCGACCTGCGGCGTGCTCGCGGTGGTCTCGGGCGAGGGGATGGCGCGCCTGTTCACCGGCGCGGGCGCGATGGCGCTCGCGGGCGGGGCGACGATGAATCCCTCCACCCACGAGCTGCTCGCGGGCATCCACGAGGTCCCGGCCGAGCAGGTGGTCGTGCTCCCGAACTCGCCGAACGTGATCATGGCCGCCGAGCGGGCGGCGGAGCTGTCGGAGAAGAAGGTCGTCGTCGTCCCCTCGCGCTCCCAGCAGGCCGGGCTGTCCGCCGTGGTCGCGCTCGTGCCGGATCGCGACGCCGCGGCGAACGCGGCTGCGATGGTCGAGGCGATCGGGCACGTCCGCACGGGCGCGGTGACCGAGGCGGCGCGGGACGACGCCGAGCAGCGCCCCGCGCGGTTCCACCGCGGCGACGCCGTCGGGTTCATCGACGAGGAGCTCGTCGCGTGGGGGGAGCCCGCCGAGACGCTCGAGGCGATCCTCGGCGAGATCGGCCGCGACCGGGAGCTGGTGACCCTGATCGCCGGCCAGGACGCGCCGCTCGACGGCGAGGCCGTGACCGCGCTCGCGCCCGACGAGGTGGAGGTGGAGTACTCCTACGGCGGGCAGCCGAGCTACTGGTGGCTGATCGCCGCCGAGTAGCGCCGTCCCGCCACGCGAGCGACGTCGCCTCGCCCCGCCATCATGAACGCGATGCTGCGCGCCTTCGCGTCACCGGAGCCGCTGCCGGACGCGGCGCTCGCGGCCGCCGGGCCGCCGCGCTATCCGCGCCCGGGCCGGGCGCTCGGCGCGCCGCTCGAGGTCAAGCCCGCCCCCGCGGCGAAGGGTGCCGAGCGGCTCGGGCTCGCCACCGTCGGCGACCTGCTGGAGCACCTCCCGCGCGACCGCTCCGAGGCGCGCAGCGTGGCGCAGCTCGCGGCCGGCGAGACCGCGACGGTGCTCGTCGAGGTGCGGTCGATCACCTCGCGGCCCGTGCGCCGGCGCGGCATGCGGCCGCTCGTCGAGGCCGTCGTCGCGGACGCGAGCGGCCCGATGAAGGCCACGTTCTTCAACCAGCCGTGGCTCGAGCGCAAGTACCGCCCCGGAACGCGCCTGATGCTCCACGGCAAGTACGAGGCGCGCAACCGCTTCCGCGTCCAGGCCCACGCGCCGACGACCGAGCAGGCCGGCGCGGCCGGCGACGTCGCGACCTACCCGGCCACGGAGGGTCTCTCGTCGACGCAGATCGCCGCGCTCGTGCGCGAGCACCGCGGCGCACTGGCCGACGTCGTCGAGCCCCTGCCCACGCGGCTGCGCACGCGCCACCACCTGCCCGACCGCCACGCCGCGCTCGCCGCCGCGCACTTCGGCGACCACGAGGGCGGGCGCCGCCGGCTCGCCTTCGAGGAGCTGCTGGAGCTCCAGCTCGCGCTGCTGCGCCGGCGTGCGCGCCGGCACGACGCGGTCCGCGCGGACGTCCTGCCCGCGCCCGGGGAGCTGACGGCGCGGTGGCTCGCCGAATCGCTCCCCTTCGCCCCGACGGACGACCAGCGCCGGGCCATGGCGGCCGTGGACGCCGACCTCGCCACGGGCCGGCCGATGCAGCGCCTCCTCATGGGCGAGGTCGGCTCGGGCAAGACCGTCGTGGCGCTCTACGCGATGCTCCGCGCCGTCGAGCACGGCGCGCAGGCGGCGCTGATGGCGCCGACGGAGACGCTCGCCGAGCAGCACTTCGCCACGTTGCAGGCGCTCATGCCCGACGCGCTCGTTCCCGCCGCCCTGCTGACCGGGTCGACGCCGGGAGGCCGGCGCGCCGACGCGCTGGGGAAGCTCGCGACCGGGCAGCTGCGGCTGCTCGTCGGCACGCACGCCCTGATCGAGGACGACGTGGCGTTCGACCGCCTCGCGGTGGCGGTGGTGGACGAGCAGCACCGCTTCGGCGTCAACCAGCGCCGCGCGCTCGACCGCAAGGCCCCCGCGGAGCTCGCGCCGCACGTGCTGCACATGACCGCCACGCCGATCCCGCGCACGCTGGCGCTCACCGCCTACGGCGACCTCGACGTCACCGTCCTGCGCGAGCTGCCGGCCGGGCGGCGGCCCGTCACCACGCACGTCGCGGCCACGGAGCGCGAGCGCGGTCGCGCCTACGAGCGCGTGCGCGAGGAGCTCCGCGAAGGCCGCCAGGCGTTCGTCGTCTGCCCGCTCGTGGAGGAGTCCGAGGCCTTGCAGGCCCGGGCGGCGACCGCGGAGTACGAGCGCCTGCAGCGCACGGAGCTGCGCGACTTCCGCGTGGTCCTCATGCACGGGCAGATGCGGCCGCGCGAGAAGCAGGAGGCGATGGCCGCGTTCGCCGGCGGCGGCGCCGACGTGCTCGTCTCGACGACGGTGATCGAGGTGGGCATCGACGTGCCGAACGCGTCGATGATGCTCGTCGAGGGCGCCGAGCGGTTCGGGATCTCGCAGCTGCACCAGCTGCGCGGGCGGATCGGGCGCGGTCCGCACGCCTCGGTCTGCATCCTCTTCGGCCCGAAGGAGTCGCCGCGCCTGCGCGCGCTCGCGAAGCATCGGGACGGGTTCAAGCTCGCCGAGATCGACCTGGAGCTGCGCGGCGAGGGGGAGATGCTCGGCACCAGGCAGTCGGGCCTCGCCCAGTTCCGCGTCGCGCGGCTGCCCGAGGACGCGGAGCTGCTCGAGGCCGCCCGCGGCGTCGGGCAGGCGCTGCTCGAGGCCGACCCGGAGCTCGCGCTGCCCGAGCACGCCCTGCTCGGCCTCGCCGTGCGCGACCGCTTCGGCGACGAGGCGCTCGAGCCCATCCCGGCGTGAGCGCCCGCCGCGGTTCGGGCCTACGGCTCGTCCCGCAGCCGCCCGCCGAGGTCCGGCATGCCGCCGCCGGTGTCGTCGGGCGGGCTCGGGGCGCGGCG
>DATMVH010000091.1:0-3699 GCA_035563395.1 Solirubrobacteraceae bacterium | reverse complement strand
CGGCCGCCGCCGCGAGCAGCGACGAGTCCGGGTCGCCGTGCAGGGCGGGCGCGAGCGCGGCGCGGAGCGCGGCGTAGCCGCGGCGACCGTCCTCCGTCGGCGGGTCGCCCGCGGTGATCGCCGTGACGGAGCCGACGATCGCGTCGTACCAGCGCAGCACCGCGTCGACGCGCGCCTGCTCGAAGCCGAGCGCGACGGTCATGACCGCGGCGGCGAGCGGGCCCGCCACCGCGCGGCGGAGGTCGGCCTCGCCCGCGGGCGCGACGGCGTCGACAAGGCGGTCGGTCTCGTCGGCCACCACGCCGGTGAAGCGGCGCCGAACCGCGTCGAGGCGGAACGGGGCGGCGAACGGGTCGCGGTGCCGGCGGTGGGCGTCCCCGTCCAGGCTCAGCATGCTCGGCCCGACGACCTGGGCGGTGGAGAAGCGCGGGTCGTCGACGGTGAACGTCAGCGCGTCGCGCATCACCTGCATGGCGAGGTCCCGGCGCGTGACCATCCAGCCGCCGAGCGCGGGCAGCCACGAGACCGGCTCGTGCGCGCGCAGCCGCGCGAGCACGGGATGCGGATCGCCCGCCAGGTCGTCCAGCGTGATTGACGCGCCGAGCGGGAACGCCGCCGCACGCCCCTCCCGCGGGGCCACCAGCACCGGTGCGTCACGGCCCTCCACGAACCGAGCGTACCTCCGCGCGGCCGGCGGGACGACTCGCTCGGCGCCGCGGCGCGCCGGGCGTCGATAGGCGGTGCCGGCGGCGCGCGAGTACCCAAGGTCGCGAGCACGCGCCGCGCACGCATCGAGCCGACGACGAGGTCTACGTGACCGAGCTTGGAGCGCGGCGTCCTCATCCGGCGAGTCGGAGAGCTTGCACGCCGGGGCCGGCAGATCCGCCTGCTCCGGGTCGAAGCAGGCGAGAGCGGAGGGAACGTGCGCCATGACCGCGCCGCCGTTCGGCCGGGAAGGCCGGCCGGGCGGCCGACTTGCGCGCGGACAGGGTGTGCCCGGCTACACGGCCCGCCTTGCCCATCTCGACGAGCTCGGCGATCACCGCGGCTCACGCCGCGCGGGTAACCTGGCGTCGCAAGCGGGCTCGTGCGTCAACCACGTGGTGCCTCGCGTCCGCGACGCGATGATCGCGCGCATGCATCACGTCTTCGGCGACCGCCGGTGGATCTCGACCCATCGTGGGGACGCATGACCGAGGTGCTCGTGATCGGCGCGGGCGTCAGCGGTCTCACCACGGCGCTCTGCCTCGCCGAGGCGGGCCACGCCGTGCGAGTCCGCACGGCGGCGCTGCCCCAGGAGACGACGTCCCGAGCCGCCGGCGCCATGTAGGGCTCGACCTTCGCCGGGCCTGCCGACAAGGTCGAGGGCTGGGCGTCCGCCTCGCTCGCCGCCTTTCGGGCGCTCGCCCGCGATCCGCGGAGCGGCGTGGCGATCGCGTCGGGGACGCTCGCATCGAGCGGCGGCATCGCGCCCCCGCCGCAACTGTTCCCGGGCGTCGAGGTGCGGCGGTCCGAGCCGCCCGCCGGCTACGCCGCGGGCTTCCGAGTCACGCTGCCGCTGATCGACATGCCCCGGTACCTCGATCACCTCGCCGCCCGCGTCGACGCAGCGGGGGTCCCGATCGAGCTGCGGCCGGTCGACTCGCTCGCCGAGGCCGCCGGCGAGGCGCCGGTCGTCGTGAACTGCGCCGGTGTCGGCGCGCGCGACCTGGCGGCGGATCCGGCGCTGCGGTCGGTGCGCGGTCAGCATGTGGTGGTCGAGAACCCGGGTCTGGCCGAGTTCTTCATCACCGAGCCGTTCGGCCCCGCGTGGACGAGCCTGTTCCCGCACGGCGAGCGCCTGGTCCTCGGCGGCCTCGCGCAGGAGGACGACTGGGACCCCGAGCCGCGCACCGAGGACGCCGAGGCGATCCTCGAGCGCTGCGCGGCGCGCGAGCCGCGCGTGCGCGACGCGCGGATCCTCGAGCACCAGGTCGGGCTGCGCCCGGTCCGCGATGTCGTTCGCGTAGAGGCGGAGACGCTCGGCACGGCGAGGCTCGTGCACAACTACGGCCACGGCGGAACCGGCGTCGGCCTGTCGTGGGGCTGCGCGCGCGAGGTCGTGGCGCTCGTCGCGGCTTAGTGCTCGTCGACGCGGCCCAGGGCGGGGAGCGTCGCGCTTCGTCTGTCAGCCGGGCTTGGCGGCCATCGCCCAGATCGCGACGCCGTAGGCGACGATCAAGACGGCTGTGAGGACGAGCACCCCGCGGCCCAGGCCACCGGGCCCGGCACCGCCGCGGCGCGTCGCGCGCCAGGCGAGCACGGCCGCGATGATCGTCAGCAGCAGCCCGCCGTCGGCGACGGCGTAGCCGATGCCGATCCAATCGGCGTCGCGAGACACGTCCTCCTCCGACGCGATCCACTCGGCGCCCGCGCGCATGAGGATGTACGCGGGCAGCACGCCGACGAGCAGCGTCCGGAACGCGAGCCAGGTGAGCGCCTCGGAGCCGTCCGCGCGGCGCAGCGCGCCTGCCGTCGTCGCAACGACGACGACGAGCCCGCCGACGAGCAGCATCGCGCCGGCCACGTGCAGGAACAGCGGGAAGTTCCATGCCTCGGGACGGATCGCCGCGGTCATCGCGTCACGCCCCGGGTTTGAAGATCATGTCGAGGAGCAGGAGCAGCGTCGCGAGCGCCATCACGCCGACCATCGCGCGCGCGCCTTCGATGCTCCGGATCGACCGTCCCTCGCGCACGGCGGCGCCGAGCCGCCCGGCGGCTCCCGAGCCGATCAACCACAGCACCAGCGCGGCGACGATCCAGCCGTCCCACAGGTCGTAGCCGTCGACGTCGAGCGCCAGCCAGACGCCGAACACGAGTGTCCCGAGGCCGCCTGCGTTCCACAGCGCCAGTGCCGGCGAGCCAAGCGCGCGCGAGACCGCCTCGCCGCCGCTGCTCAGCACGAGCACGGCGTATGCGACGAGGCCGGAGACGAGCAGGAACGCCGCGAGGAGGTGCAGGAACAGGAGCCACTCGTACGTGCTCATGGCAGCACCGTAATGCCTCGTCGCGGACGACGGGCCGGCGCGTCGGCTCACACGCCGGATCCTCCGCCGCCGCCTGAACACGGCAGCTCGGGCCACAGGCGGGCGTCCCGCCCGCGCGACGCGTCACGAGCGCCGGGCGACCGACGGCATCAGTCGTCGCGTTCGACGAGCAGGAACCGGCGGTTGTCCTGGTCGAGGAAGAACGCCATCGGCGGGGGCCCGCCCTCGGGGCGCACCACCGGCCCGGTGAACGCGACGCCGCGGGCCGAGACGTCGGCGACCGGCGCCCGTCTCTTCGGCAGCCGCTCCGCGGCGCGCGTGAAGTGCAGCGTCGCGTTCGTGTGGCCACCGCCGGACACCGACGATCGCGTCTGCCGCGACTTCCGGCTGGCGAACGAGCATCGCACCGCGCCCCCGCGGCTCGGCCCCACGACGCGCTCGCTCGACAAGCTGCTGCACCTGCTCACCGGCGGTCAGGTCGTGACGCTCGCAGGCGACTGGACGCTTCCCCTCTTCCGCCGGCCCGGGTTCGCGGGGGTGCGCGTGCGCGACGTCGCGCCCGTTACCATCGCGCTCGCCTGGCGCGCCGGGACCTGCCGGCGGCCGGCGCGCGGCTTCGCGAGGTCGCCCGTGACGTGCGGGCCGGCGAGGGGCTCAGGGCCGCGGCGACGAC
>DATMVH010000090.1:0-3356 GCA_035563395.1 Solirubrobacteraceae bacterium | reverse complement strand
GGCGCGCGCCGAGGTTCGGGTTCAGGTACGTCCGGCCCTGCGCGGCGGCGCGCACCGCTTCCACGAGCTCCGCCTCCGCCGCCTCCTTGAGGACGTAGCCGCTCGCGCCCGAGGTCAGCGCCCAGCGCGCGTAGTCGGGGTCGTCCTGCATCGTCAGCACGACGATCGCCGTGTCGCTCGACGCCTCGAGGATGTCCGGAATCGCCGGAAGGCTCGGCGCGCCGCGCATGTTGACGTCGAGCAGGAGGACGCGCGGCCGGTGCTCGCGCGTGTACGCGAGCGCCGTCTCGACGTCGCCCGCCTCGGCGACGATCCGGAAGTCCGGCTCGGCCTCGAGCAGCATCCGCAGCCCGCTGCGGACCATCGCGTGGTCGTCGGCGAGCACGATGTCGATCGGCTCCGGGTCGGCCACCGTGCCGGAACTGTATCCGCGCGGCTGCGACGGCCGTCACACCATGCCGTAGAAGCGGATCGTCACGCCGTCCCGGCGGCACCTGTGGCGGCTCGCGTAGACGTCGCCGTCGGCGTTGCGCCAGAAGCGGAGGCGGCAGCGGAAGCCCCGCAGCCGCCGCGGCATCGGGCCGCGCGCGGCCGCGTCGGCGTAGGCCCGCATGAAGCGCGCCGCGCGGCGACACGTGGTGCGGCGCACGGACGCCCACTTGAAGAACCCGTTCCACGCTTCCGCGCCGGGGCAGCGGGTGTAGCCGCGCGGCACGTCGTAGCTCGGGCGGTCGCCGAACGCGGCGCCTGTCGCCAGGGCGAGGACCAGCGCGGCGAGCGCCGGCGGAAGCGCCCGGCGCATGCGATGCACCCGGCCGATCATTCTCCTGACAAGCATCGTGGGGCGGACGCGCGGCGTCCACCCCCGGTGGCGCGCGAGCTCTCGGGTCGCGTTTCAGATGCCGGCGGTGCGAGCAGACCAGGCATGGCAGGGCGTACGAACGACTGGAGGCGATCGTGGATCTCGGCAGAGTCGCGCTGCGCGGCATCGTCGGTCCGCTGTTCATCGGACACGGCACCCAGAAGCTGTTCGGGTGGTTCGGCGGTCACGGCCCCGAGGCCACGGGCGGCGCGTTCGAATCGATGGGGCTGCGGCCGGGCAAGCGGCACGCGCTGGCGGCCGGCGCCGCCGAGACCGTGGGCGGCGCGCTGCTGACGCTCGGTGCGCTCACGCCGATCGCGTCCACGGTGATCTCGGCCACCATGTTCACCGCGATCCGCAAGGGCCACCTCCAGAACGGCCCGTGGGCGACCGAAGGCGGCTACGAGTACCCGCTGGCGCTGATCGGGGCGTCCATGGCGATCACCGAGTCCGGGCCCGGGCGGCCGTCCGTCGACGAGGTCTTGTTCCCGCGCTTCAAGGGCACGGCGCTCGCCGTCCTCGGCGTCGCGGCGGCGGCCGCCGCCTCGTATCTCGTGACTTCCGAGCGCTTCATCGACGCCCCGCAGGCCGCCGACGGGCAGGACTTCGACTTCCCGAGCGACGCGGCGATGCACGAGCCGGACCGCAAGTTCACGCGCGAGCCGGCCGACGCCGGCATCGAGCAGGGCGTCTGAGACGCAGCCGGCGGGGCGCGGCTCCGCGCTCCGCCCCGGCCGGTACGGATCGCCGCACCTCCGGACACGGGCTGGTTCCTGTGCGCCGGTGATCGCGGGCACGGATACTCGCGCCCATGAAACGGCGTGCCACCGACTCCGCGCGAGCCGTCGCCGCTTCGCTCCGGCGCCCCCGTGCCGCCGAGCGCCGCGAGCCGGCTTCGAGCGGCCTGAGCTCTTGTGTCCTGTGCCATCGCGACTACGTGGCGCCCGTCGAGTGGGAGCCCGTGGGGAGCGACCGCTGGTGGATGTTCCTCCGCTGCGCCGAGTGCGGCACGTCGCGCGAGGTGACGGTCTCGAACGCCGTCGCCGAGCGCTACGACGAGGAGCTCGCCGAGGGCGCGCGGGCGATCAGCCGCGCGGCGCACCGCCTCGACGCCGAGCGGATGGCGGCCGACGTGGAGAAGTTCGTGGCGGCGCTGCGGCACGGCCTCGTCGAGGCCGCCGACTTCGCGCGCTGACGCGCGCGAGGCGCGTCAGGACGCGGCCACGGGCTCGCGCCCGCCCGCCGCGCCGCGGGTCTGGTCGAGCCGCTCGAGCGCCTCGCGCCGCGTCGACGCGATCTCCATCACGTCGCCGAGGTCGAACAGGTCGAACACGCGCCGCACCTGCGGCGGTCCCGCCGCGATGACCGCGCGCCGTCCGCCCGAGCCCACCTGCTGCGCGACGGCGCCGAGCGCGCGCATCCCCGCCGAGTCGATGAAGCGGACGTCCGTGAGGTCGAGCACGACGTCGTCCGTCTCCCGCGCGACGGCGGCGACCAGCCGGGTCTCGATGCCCGCGGCGTTCGCGGTGTCGATCTCGCCGCGCAGGCGCCACACCGCCGGCGCCGGGCGGCCGTCGCCGCCGTCCCAGTCGCGCGCCGCGTCGCGCACGAGCGGGTCGGTCGGATCCGCGCACGGCAGGATGACCTTGAAGACCGATCCCGCGCCGGGACGGCTCTCCACCTCCACGCGCCCGTCGTGCGCCACCACGAGGTCGCGCACGACCGCCAGGCCCACGCCCGACCCCTCCGCGACGCGATGCTTGGCCTCAGGGTCGCGCCAGAAGCGGTCGAAGATGCGCGTCAGGTGCTCCGGCGCGATGCCGATGCCGGAGTCGGAGACCGTGAGCACCGCCTCCGCGCCGCGGACCTCGAGCCGCGCGCCGACGCGGCCGCCCGGATCCGTGTAGCGGAGCGCGTTGGAGAGCAGGTTGTCCAGGACCTGCGCGAGGCGCTCGGCGTCCCCCTCGACCCGCGCGGGCATGACCACGGACTCCAGCGCGATCTCGCGCTCGGCGAACCGGTCCTCGTAGGCCGCGATGCGCTCTGAGCAGATGACGCCGAAGTCGACCGTGCGCTTGCGCACCAGCAGGCTGGGCTTCTGGGCCTCGGCGAGCAGCAGCACGTCGTCGACGAGCCGGTTGAGCCGGCGGGCGTCGTGCGCCATGCGATCGAGCGCGGCACGCTCGTCCATCACCATGCCGTCCTGCATCGCCTCGAGCCGGCCGACGACGCCGACCAGCCCGTTGCGCATCTCGTGCACGATGTCGTGGACGGTCGCCCGGCGCAGCTCGTCCTGCCGGCGCAGCGCCGCGGCGAGCCGGTCGAGGGTGATCGCCAGCTCGGTCGTCTCGCGTGGACCGCCCGCGCCGCTCGCGCGCGTCTCGATCTCCCCGTGCGCCATCCTCCGCGCGACGTCGGTGAGGCGCCCCAGCGGGCGAGACATCCGCCATGCGGCGAGCAGCCCGAGCAGCAGGGCCAGGCCGCCGGCGAGCAG
>DATMVH010000089.1:0-7961 GCA_035563395.1 Solirubrobacteraceae bacterium | reverse complement strand
TGCCGCTCGTCGCGCGCCGCGCCGCGCCGCTGCCCGTGTTCGTGGCGACCGCCCTCGCGAGCACCGCGCTCCAGGCGGTCGCGGAGCCCGACGGCCCCCCGCTCGGACCGACGGTGGCGCTGTACACCGTGTCGGCTTCGGGGGTCGCGCCCGGCGCCCGGACGCGCGTCACGCTGGCGCTCGTGGCCGGGCTGCTGATCGCGCACGCGAGCGCCGCCGGTCTGGCCCGGGACGCCTTCCCCTTGCCGGAGCTCCTGTTCGGCGTCGCGGTGTGGGGAGGTGCCTGGCTCGCCGGCGAGCGGGGTCGCCTGCGACGGGAACGGATGGCGGAGCTCGAGGAGCGCGCGGTGCGGGCCGAGCGCGAGGCCGAGCGCGAGCGCCGCCTCGCAGCCGCCGAGGAACGCACCAGGATCGCGCGCGACCTGCACGACTCGGCGGGGCACGCGATCAACGTGATCCTCGTCCACGCCGGCATGGGCCGCCTTCAGGCCCAGCGCGATCCCGCGCAGGCGCGCGCGGCGTTCGAGACGATCGAGCAGGTGGCGCGCGAGACCGTCTCGGAGATCGACCACCTCGTGGGCGTGTTGCGCGATGACAGCTCGCGCGAGCGCCGCGACGACGTCGAGCCGCCTCCCGGCCTCGCCGCGCTCGACGGCCTCGTCGAGCGGCACCGCGCCGCCGGCCTCAGCGTCACGACGTCGTTCCGCGGCGACCGCCGCCCGCTGCCGCCGGCGGTCGACCGGGGCGCGTACCGGATCCTGCAGGAGGCGCTGACCAACGCGGCGCGCCACGGAGACGGCAGCGCGGACGTGGAGGTGGCCTTCGGCGGCGGCGCCGTCGACCTCCGCGTCGCGAACGCGGTGCGCCGCGACGGAGCCCGCGCGCGACACGGCGGCGGGCAGGGGATCGTCGGCATGCGCGAGCGCGCGGCGCTGCTCGGCGGCAGCCTCGAGGCGGGCGCTCGCGACGGGCGGTTCCGCGTCCACGCGCGCCTGCCGGCCGGGAGCGGGAGGCCATGACCGGCTCGGGGGTGCGCGTCCTGATCGTCGACGACGACGACCTCATGCGCGCCGGGCTGCGGGGCGTGCTGTCGAGCGATGAGGCGATCGAGATCGCCGGCGAGGCGGGCGACGGCCGCGACGCCGTCTATCGGACCCGGCTGCTGCGGCCGGACGTCGTGCTCATGGACGTGCGGATGCCCGGTCTCGACGGCATCGCGGCGACGCGGGAACTGCTCGCGGCGTTCCCCGGCGTGCGGGTCTTGATCCTCACGACCTTCGAGGAGGACGACTACATCTTCGGGGCGCTGAGCGCGGGCGCCTCGGGCTTCCTCCTCAAGCGGACGAGGCCGGAGGAGCTGATCGCCGCCATCCACGCCATCGCCGCCGGCGACTCGCTGCTGTCGCCGTCGGTCACCGCCCGGGTGATCGAGCGGATGGCCGGGCAGCCCTTGCCCGGCGGGACGGCGGACCGCCGCCTGGACGAGCTCACGACACGCGAGCGGGAGGTCCTCGCGCTCGTCGCCCGCGGTCTCTCGAACGGCGAGATCGCCAACCACCTCGTCATCGAGGAGTCGACGGTCAAGACGCACGTCAAGCGGCTCCTCGCCAAGCTCGGCGCCCGCGATCGCGTCCAGGCCGTCATCCTCGCCTACGAGACCGGGCTCATCCGCCCCGGCGCCGAGGCGCCGGGCTGAGCAACGCCGGCACCGGGGCTTCCGCGCGCCGCCCTCACCCGATCCGCGTCGAAAGTCCTCGAAACCTTCACGAACCCGCGCCACCGTGGCGTGAACGCGACAGGAGCCGGCACGGACGCGGGGAATCGTCCTCGCCGGCGTTACACGAGGGGACGGCATGGTCGATTGGGGCATCGGCGGCCGCTCGCCCGCACGCAGGTCTGTGACCTGGGACGGGGAGCGGAAACGCGAGATCGAGCGCGAGCTCATTCGGCGCCTGCGGGCGTCACGGCGGCCGGCGTGGCTCGCCGTCACGCTGGCGCTCGCCGCGACGGGCGGCACGGCAGCGACCGCGACCGCAGAGGCCGCGTCGGTCCGCACGAGCCAGTCGGCGCTCCGCCTCGATCGCAGCGGTGCGCAGTCGTCCTCCCAGACGAGCGCCGTCACGCAGAGCACGGGCACGACTCAGTCGAACCAGACCTCGCAGACGCTGCGCCAGATGCAGTTCGGATGCGTCGTCAAGTGCTCGGGGACCACCCTCACGCAGGAGGCCGTCCAGTCGAACGCGACGACGCAGACGATCACCCAGTCCGGCACGACGACGCAGGCGGCCGACCAGCAGAACACCACCAGGCAGCGCATCGTGCAGGTGCAGATCGGCTGCATCGCGTTCTGCGAGAACGTCGTCCAGACCCAGACCGCCGTCCAGACGGACGCGACGACGCAGATCATCGCCCAGGACGGCACGGCCGCCGTGCAGCAGGCGAGCCAGGGCAGCTCGACGCAGCAGTCCGTCAAGCAGATCCAGATCACCTGCAAGTACAAGTGCACGAACGTGACGGCGACCCAGACCGTCACGCAGTCGAGCACGACCGCCTCCTCGACCGCCCAGGCCCAGACGGGCGAAGCGGGCGCCGAGCAGACGCAGGCGATCGGCCAGGACGCGGCGACGGCGCAGACCGCCGCGCAGCGCCAGCAGGGGCAGACGACCCTCGCGCTGCAGACGGCCACGGTCTCGAGCGACGTCGTGCAGACGGCCACGCAGGAGCAGCAGGGCCTGGACGGCGCTTCGCAGGAGCAGGCGGTCGAGCAGACCGCCGCGACGCGGCAGGACGTCCGCCTCGACACCACGGCGAGCGCCACGGGCGACGCGGGGCAGCCGGAGCTCGTGGCGGACGGCATGGCGGTCGTCCACAGCTCCACCGGCCAGCAGTTCGACCAGGTGCAGGACGCCGGCGCCGGCGCCGTCCAGCAGCAGACGGCCGGCCAGGACGCCGCCGTGGCCCGCGACGTCGAGGTCGCGGCGAGCGGGACGCAGGCGAGCGTCGCCACGGACGCCCAGATCGCCCTCGGGTCGGTCGTCGCGGTGGGCTACGGCCGCGGCGAGACGGTCCAGGACGGCGCCCAGCAGCAAGACGCGGAGGCGGGCGCCGCGCAGGTGCAGTCGGCGACCCAGACGAGCGCCGTCCAGGCGACCATGTCGGCGACCGCCGAGGCTTCGCAGTCCACGGTGGTCCACGGCACGGCGGGGACGATCCAGGTCGCCGAGCAGGAGGCCATCGCGACCGGGGGCAGCTCCAACGAGAGCGCACAGGCGCTCGAGCAGCGGCAGGCGGCCGGTGACGGCGCCACGCAGGTCCAGGTCGCCGAGCAGGCGATCTCCTCGCAGCATGCGACGGACGCCGCGGCGGCGGTCGACCAGAGCGCCACGAGCACCTCCGGCGACGGCGATGTGGTCCAGGTCAACGCCGGCGCGTCCGTCGGGCTCGCTTCCGGCACCGACAAGGCGACCAGCACGGCGGTCCAGGATCAGCAGGCCGGCGCGGACGCGCAGCAGCAGCAGGGGGCCGAGCGGACGGTGCAGATCGAGCAGACGTCCGAGGCCGCCACGGCGGTCGAGCAGCACGCGGTCAACACCTCCGGGAACGGGTCGGTCGTGCAGGGCTCGGGGTCGTCCTCCACGTACAACGAGACGAACGCGCTCGCGCACAACAAGGCCGAGGTGTCGAGCGCGACGGCGCAGGCGCAGACCGCGGACAGCGGCTCGGGCCAGACGCAGACCGCCGCGGACGTCGCGCGGATCGACCAGAACGCCGGCGTGGACGGTGCCGTGCGCCAGTCCAACACGAGCACCTCCGGCGACGGCACGGTGACGCAGACCGCCCAGGCGCCGCTGAGCGCGCAGAGCTGGAACGACCCGTCGGTGAGCCAGACCACCGACCAGGCGCAGACCGGCGCGGACGGCGCCGCCCAGTCCCAGAGCGCCGCGCAGGTCGCCGCGATCGGCAGCGACGGCGCCGCGAATGCGACGCTCACGCAGCGCAACGGCAACACGTCCGGCGACGGCGACGTGCTGCAGGAGGCGAACTCCGGCGTCGCGGCCGTCAGCGACAACGGGAACCTGGGCCTCGACGGCGCCGCGGTCGACCAGCAGAGCACCCAGTCGCAGGCCGCCGGCGACGCGGCGCGCCAGAGCGCCGCGAGCTCGCAGACCGGCACCATCGAGCAGTCCGGCGCGGCGACCGCCGGCGTCGAACAGCGCGCCCGCAACCGCTCCGGCGACGGCAGCGTCTACCAGGTGGCGGCGAGCTTCCTCGACACGCTGGCGAACGTCCGCAACTCCGCCACGACCCGGCAGGATGCGGCGCGGCAGCAGACGTCGGGCGCATCGTCGTTGCAGAGCGACCTCACGCGCCAGCGGAGCACGACCGAGCAGCGCGCGCGCGACGACGCGTCGACGCGGCAGCGCGTGCGCTCGTCGGGCACGGGGTCGGTCACGCAGACGACGGTGGGGAGCTCCGTCGAGATCACGGAGAACACGGCCACGACGCAGCAGAGCCCGGGCGGCTCGCAGCAGCGCACGGGCACGCGCGGGCGCTGAGCGGCGGCGCGACTGGGAGAACGGGAGGCGCGGGGACGACTCCGCGCCTGCCCGTTGGCGTCTCAGCGCTGCATGCGTGACCTCAGCCCGCTTCCCGCACGGGCGCGAGCGTCGCGCCGAGGTTTTCGAGGCACGCGTTCCACCCGTGCTCGTGCTGCGCCGCGACTCCCGGCCCGGCGAAGCCCGTGTGGGTGATGACCACCGTCGTCCGCCCGCCCGTCTCGAGGAAGTCGACGGACACGAGCGTGCCCTCGCTGCCGGCCTGCTCGGCCGGCTCTCCCTCCCAGGTCCAGGTGTAGACGAGCCGCTCCGGCCGGACGACCTCGACGTACTCGCCCACGACCGTGTAGGCCCCAGCCGCGGCCGGGTCGCGCATGGAGAGCCGGTAGCGCCCGCCGACGCGGAGGTCCACGTCGGCCACGGGCGTCGACCAGCCGGTGCCCGCCGCCCACCAGCGGCGCAGGACCTCCGGGCTCGTCCACGCGTCGAACACCGCCTCGCGCGGGGCGTCGAACGCCCGCTCGATGCGCAAGATCGATCCGGTCATGCGTCCTCCGCCCGCTCGTCGAGGTGGCGTCGAGCTTCGCCGCCCACCGCGCGCGCCGGCGCTCCACCCACGTGCCCGCCTCGGCGAGCGGCCGGCCGTCCTCGCCGGTCGTGGCCGTGCCCGCGGCGAGGCGTCCCACGATCGTCCGGCGGATGGGGTGGGCCGGCGCGGCGAAGCTGTCGTCGAGCGGCACGTCGACTCTTAGGTTGACGATCTCGATCCGTCCCGCGCAAGTCGGCACGCGCGGCCCTTCCTGCCGGGGTCGCCGCACCGTTAGCCTTTGGGGCGACGCCCATGACCTACGACACCGCGCCTCGCAACCTCCGCGCCGCCGACGCCGATCGGGAGGCCGCGGTCGAGCGGCTGCGGATCGCGGCCGGCGAGGGGCGCTTGACGCCCGTCGAGCTCGAGGAGCGGCTCGCAACCGCCTACGCCGCCCGCTACTGCCACGAGCTGGCCGTGCTCACGGAGGACGTCACGCCGCCGCGCGCGCCGGCGCCCGCCCCCCCGCGGCCGACGTTCGTCCGTCCGCACCGCTCGCCCAACGGCCTCGCGATCGCCTCGCTGCTCTTCGGCGTGATGTGGATGTCGTGGTTCGGCTCCGTCCTCGCGATCCTCTTCGGCCACCTCGCGCTGCGGCAGATCGACCGCAGCGGCGGGCGGCAGTCGGGCCGCGGGCTCGCGGTGGCGGGCCTCGTGCTCGGCTACTTCGCGATGCTCTGGTTCGCGATCGGCGTGCTGCTCTTCATCACTCCGTAGCGCCGGTTGACCCGCCGGGGTCGCGGGCGTTCAATCTGCGGGTGGCACCGGCGCCCGGCACGGACCCGCGCTCCCGCCTCCTCCGGCTGCTGGACGGCTTCCTCGTCACGCAACTCGTCTTCGTCGCGGCGGAGCTCGGCGTTGCGGACGTCCTCGCCGGCGGGCCCCGGACCGGCGCCGACGTCGCCGAGGCGGTCGGCGCGGACCCCGCCGCGCTGACCCGCGTGCTGCGCGGCCTGGCGTCCGAGGAGGTGCTCGCGGAGGACGACGCCGGCCGCTTCTCGCTCACGCCGCTCGGCGAGGCGCTGCGCGAGGACCGCCCGGGCTCGTGGCGGGGCGCAGCCCGCCTGCGGGGCGGGATCTACTACCGCGCGACCGGTGGCCTCCTCGCGGCCGTGCGGGAGGGCGGCAGCGCGTTCGAGCGCGCGTTCGGCGCATCGTTCTTCGACCACCTCGCGGCCGAGCCGGCGACCGAGGCCGCGTTCAACGCCGGCATGGCGGCCCGCTCGGCGCGCGAGGCCTCCGACGTCGTCGCGGCGTACGACTTCGCGGACGCCGGCACGCTCGTCGACGTCGGCGGCGGCTCCGGGATGCTCCTGTCCGCCATCCTGCGTGCCGCGCCGGGCGTCTCCGGCGTGCTCCTCGACCGCCCCGCCGCGATCGCCGCCGCCGCGGAGCGCTTCACCGCCGACGGGCTCGACGGCCGGGCGCGCTGCGAGGCGGGCGACTTCTTCGCCGCGGTCCCGGCGGGCGCGGACACCTACCTCCTCTCGCGGGTCCTCCACGACTGGGGCGACGAGGACGCGTCGCGGATCCTCGCCGTGTGCCGCCGCGCCGCCGGGCCCGGAGCGCGCCTGCTCGTCGTCGAGGCGCTCCTGCCGGAGCGGGCGGTCGACGCGCCGGAGGTGATCCGCATGGACCTCCTGATGCTCGTGCTCGTGGGCGGCGCGGAGCGGACCGCCGCGCAGTACCGCGCCCTGCTCGCCGGCGCGGGCTTCGCCGTGACGCGGGTCGTGCCGACGCCCTCGCCGTCCGGCGTCTCCGTGATCGAGGCGGTCGCTACTACGCTTGAGGCCTCGTGATCAGCACCAACCAGTTCAAGAACGGCAACCACATCGAGGTCGACGGCACCGTCTTCAAGATCCTCGAGTTCCAGCACGTCAAGCCCGGCAAGGGCGGCGCGTTCGTCCGCACGAAGCTGCGCCGTGCGTCCGACGGCGCGGTGATCGACCGGACGTTCCGCGCCGGCGAGAAGTTCCGGCCGGTGCGGACGGAGGCGCGGAAGATGCAGTTCCTCTACTCCGACGGCACGGACGCGCACTTCATGGACGAGGAGTCCTACGAGCAGCTCGCGATCCCGCAGTCGGCCGTCGACGAGACGCTGAAGTGGGTCAAGCCGAACGAGTCGGTCGACCTGCTGTTCATCGACGACAAGCCGTCGGACGTCCAGCTCGCCGCGTCGGTCGAGCTCGAGGTCACGCACACGGAGCCGGGCGTGAAGGGCGACACGGCGTCGGGCGGCGGCAACAAGCCGGCGACGCTGGAGACGGGCGCGACCGTCCAGGTCCCGTTGTTCGTGAACATCGGGGACCGGATCAAGGTGGACACGCGCTCGGGCTCGTACATGTCGCGCGCCTGAGCGGGCCGAGGGCTCAACCCCGGCGCGCGCCGCGCCGATCAGAGGAGGAGTGCGCCTCCTCGCCGGCCGGCTCGACCCCCTCTGCTCCGTCGCGGCGCTCGTCTTCGCGGCGGTCCTGCTCGTCGCCGGGGCGACCGACGTCTTCTGGTCCGGCGACTTCTACGTCGAGGCCTATCACCCCGCGCTGCTGCCGCTGACGCGCGGCGACTGGAGCGTCTTCTTCGCGCACCTGCCCGGCTACGCGACCTTCACCGTGCTCGTCGGCGGGCCGGCCGCCCTGGCCGCGGACGCCCTGGGCGGCGGCGACACGGCGACGTTCCGGCTCGCCGCCGTGCCGGGTCTCCTGGCGCTCGCCGCGCTGGGCGCGGTGCTCGGCACGGCCGCGCGCCGGGCCGGGCGGCCGGGCTGGCCGCTCGCCGTCGTCCTCGGCGCCGGCGGGCCGCTCGCCTACCAGACGGTC
>DATMVH010000088.1:0-4314 GCA_035563395.1 Solirubrobacteraceae bacterium | reverse complement strand
AGGCGCCGGCGTCCGCGTCCGGTGCAGCCGCGCCCCGCACCGCTCCGCGGCCGGCCGAGCGCGCCGCGTCGCCCGCCGAGGCGGCGATTCCCCACGACTTCCGCCGCGCCTACCGCGCGGCCGGTACGCGCTTCGGCGTCTCCTGGAAGGTCCTCGCCGCGATCGGCGCCGCCGAGTCCCGCCACGGCCGCAGCGCCGCGCCGGGCGTCGGGTCCGGCCTCAACGCCGCGGCCTGCTGCGCGGGGCCGGCGCAGCTCTGCGTCGTGTCGTCGTGCGGCGCCGTCTGGCAGGCCTACGCGACGGACGGCGACGGGGACGGCGTCGTCTCCGTCTACGACCGCGACGACGCCGTCCACACCGCGGCGCGCTACGTGCGCGCGCTGGCCGGCGACGTCGGCCACGATCCCGAGCTCCTGCTCGCCGCCTACAACGCCGGGCCGGCGAGCGTGGCGGCCTACGGCGGCACGCCGCCGTACGCGCAGACGCGGCACTACGTCGCCGCGGGCACCGCGCTCGTCCGCGCGCTGTAGACGACCTCCACGAGCCGGGCGCGCAGCGCCGCGAGGTCGTCGTCGCGCAGGCCGTCGGCGCGCAGGTGCGGCTCGACGTCGAGCGAGGCCAGCAGCGAGCGGATGACCTCACCGGACGACGTGTCCTCGCCCGCGAGGAACGCGTCGAGCTCGGCGGCCGGGTCCCGCTCCCCGCGCCGGGCGTGGAGCAGCGCGACCCCGTCCGCGCCGAGCGCGTGGTCGGCGGCGATCGCCCGCGGGTCGACGCCGGCGAGCGCGAGCGGCAGCACGCTGACGAGCCCGGCCCGGTCGCGCCCGATGCCGCACTGGACCGCCACGCCGCCCGGGCGGGCGCGAGCGACGGCCGCCACGACGCCTGCCGCCCGCCGCGGGAAGCGCTCGAGCCACGCGCCGTAGCGCAGCGGCGTGCCGAACGCCGGGCCGTCCGCCCACCGGTCCCAGAACTCCGTGTCCTCGACCCCCCGAGCGGCCGGCGGAGGGTGACGAGGCCGGGCGGGCGCGGCGCGACGTCGGGCCGCCACTCGTCCGGATTGCGGAGACCGAGGACCGTGCGAACGCCGTGCCGCTCGAGCGCCGCCCAGCCCGCCGGCGTCAACCGGTCGAGCCCGTCGGCGCGGACGAGGGCGCCTCGCCGCGTGCGGCCGCCGCCCGGTACGCGGAGGCCGCCGAGGTCGCGCGCGTGCAGCAGCCGTCCCGGTCGAGGCGCCGGCTGAGGCCGGCCGAGGTCATCCGGCGACATGGTCCCGGACCCGCGGAAGCGGCCGCGCGGATGCCCTCGAAGACCGTGCGCGACGGGGTGCCGGCGGGTACGCTGTCCGCATGTCGCAGACCATCGAGCTCCCGCGCGTGGCGGGTCCCGATGGTGCCCTCGGCGGGCACTGGCGGGTGATCGTACGCAACGACGACCACAACACCTTCGATCACGTCGCGCAGGCGCTGGCGCGCCACATCCCGGGCGTGTCGGTCGACAAGGGGTACGCCATCGCCGACCGGATCCACAACAGCGGGCAGGCGATGGTGTGGGCCGGGATGAAGGAGCCCGCCGAGCTCTACTGGGAGCTCCTGCGCGACGAGGGCCTCACCATGGCCCCCCTCGAACAGGGCTGAGCGCGCGCCCGGCCGGACGCGCACGTCGCAGGAGCCCGCCGCGCGACAGGCTCTACGCGACGCGCTCGACGCCGTTCGCCTCCGCGCCGACCTGGCCCTCGATCAGGAGGTCGTTCCACTGGTAGAGGACCGGCACCTGGTACCAGCTGGTGTAGTCGGCTCGCCAGATCGAGAACTCCTCGCCGTTCCAGTAGCGCTCCCAGTCGTGCTTGTGCTCGAAGGTCGCCATCTGGAGGAAGCGGTACGGGTCGTCGCGCTGCCGGTAGACGCGGTAGTCCGTGGCGCCGTAGCGCGCGGCCACCGGTGCGATCTCCGTGACGGCGACGGCGAACTTGTCGCCGCGGAAGACCGTGGCGTACCAGGGGATGCTGACGATGCCGGCCACTAGGCCCCCACCTCCGCGCGGATGGCGCCGGGGCCGTCGCCGGTGCGCCCGAGGCCCTCGGCCTCGGCGCCGACCAGGATGGCGATCTTCCCCAGGTGCTCGTTCTTGTACATGAGTTGGTGTGCCTCGGCGACGCCCTCGAACGGCATCGTCTTCCACAGCACCGGCCGGATCTTGCCGGATTCGATCAGCTCGTTCGCCCTCGTCGCCTCGTACGCGTTCGCGAAGTGCGACCCGATGATCTGCTTCTGACGCATCCAGAGATAGCGCACGTCGAAGTCCAGCGTGTACCCCGACGTCGCGCCGCAGATCACGATCTTGCCGAACGGCTTGACGGTCAGGACGGAGGTGGGGAAGGTCGCGCGGCCCACGTGCTCGAAGACGATGTCGGGCGGGCCGCCCAGCAGCGTGCGGACGTGCTTGGCGAACCGCCGGGCCTCCTTCTCGCGCGCGCGCTCCTCCTCCGGCGTCTCCTCGCCGCGTCGCATCATCCCCGCGAACTCGTTGCGGTCGATCGTCGCCACGGCGCCGAGCGCCCGGCACAGCTCGCCCTTCTGCTCCGAGGACACGACCCCGACGCAGTCGGCGCCCGTCAGCCGGCAGAGCTGCGTGGCGAACACGCCCAGCCCGCCCGCAGCGCCCCAGACGAGCACCCGGTCGCCGCTCTGGAGCTCGACCTGGTCGATCAGCATCCGGTACGCGGTGAAGAACGTCAGCCCGTAGGAGGCCGCCTCCTCCCACGAGAGGTGCGCCGGCTTGCGCAGCAGCTGCTGCGCCTGCACCCTGCAGAACTGCGCGAACGAGCCCCACGTGGTCTCGTAGCCCCAGATCTGCTGGGACGGCGCGGCGAGCGGGTCCAGTCCGTGGACTTCGACGTCCTCGTAGGACGCCTGGTTGCAGTGGATCACGACCTCGTCGCCGGGCTTCCAGCGCGTGACGCCCTCGCCGACCTTCCACACGATGCCCGACGCGTCGGAGCCGCCGATGTGGTGGTCCTCCTCGCGGTACTTGAAGACGGACACCGGCTTGCCGAGCGCGGCCCACACGTTGTTGAAGTTGACCCCGGCGGCCATCACGCGCACGATCACTTCGAACGCGCCGGGCTCCGGTACGGGCATCTCCTCCAGCCGGAAGGCGTCGAGCGGCTCTCCGAAGCGCTCTTCGCGGATGACCCACGCGGCCATGGAGGCGGGAAGCTCTCCCGGCTCCACGTCCAGTTGGGCGACTCGGCTGGTGTCGACGGCCACGGTCACGGCTCCTCGTCGGGACGACGGTCGGGGCCGATCCTAGCCCGCTGCCCGGCCGTCGCGCGCCGGTCCCGCGGCTCGCTATCGTTGCGCAAGTGACCACGGACGCCGAAGCGCTGGACGCCTACTCCCGCGTCGTCACGCACGTCGCGCAGACCGTGGCGCCCTCCATCGCGAACCTCCGCCTCAGCTCGCGGGGCCGCGTGGCCGGCGGGGGAAGCGGCGTCGTCATCACGCCGGACGGCTTCCTCCTGACCTCCGCGCACGTGGTGGAAGGGACGCGGCGGAGGATCCGCGCGTCGTTCACGGACGGCCGCGAGATCGCCGTGCGCGTGATGGGAACGGATCCGCTGTCCGACCTCGCCGTGCTGCGGGCCGACGACGCGGTCCCGCCGCCCGCGACGCTCGGGGACGCGGCGGCGCTGCGCGTGGGCCAGCTCGTCGTGGCGATCGGCAACCCGCACGGATTCGCCAGCTCGGTCACCGCGGGCGTGGTGTCCGCCCTGGGCCGCTCGCTGCCGACCCGATACGGCGTGAACGTCCGGGTGGTGGACGACGTCATCCAGACGGACGCGGCGCTCAACCCGGGCAACTCGGGCGGCGCGCTCGTCGACGGCCGCGCGAACGTCGTGGGGATCAATACGGCGGTGGCGGGCATCGGGCTCGGCCTCGCCGTCCCGGTCAACGCCACGACGCGCGGCATCATCGCCGCCCTGATGCGCGACGGGCGGGTGCGGCGCGCGTGGATCGGGATCGCCGGCGGCGCGCGGCCGCTGCCGCCCAGGGTCGCCGCGGCGCTCGGGCGCGAGCGCGGCGTCGAGGTCGTCGAGGTGGTGGAGGGATCGCCGGCCGCACGGGCGGGCCTGCGGCCGGAGGACCTCGTGGTGGCCGTCGAGGAGGCGCCCGTGCACGGCGTCGACGACCTGCAGCGGCTCATGACCGCCGAGCGCATCGACCGCGAGGTGGTCGTCGAGGTCGTGCGCGACGGGGAGCGGCGGCGGCTGCGGCTCGTGCCGCGGGAGCTGGCGAGGTGATCACGACCCTG